>JAYUEU010000098.1:0-4001 GCA_043739065.1 Synechococcales cyanobacterium
CAGCCGTCGCTAGCTATACCGTAGAAGAAGCGCTGGGTCGGCGGGTAAGAACTAGTGTCTATAGTCGAGATGGTGAAATCATTGCGGCGATGGGGCAAATCGTGACCGGATTAATTATTGAATTAGCACGATATCATCACCGAGAGAACGCATTAATTGAGGCAACTGGATTGTCCTTAAAAGATGCGACACACCATCAAACTTCTTTAGCCGCAGACCATATGGGTAGTCAGGCACAGGAGTGGGGCAGCGAGCTTCAATATCAAGCCAGTAATGCTATTGCTTGGGCTAGAAAAACGACCGATCGGCTGTTTGATAGAGGAAGTAATGCGATCGAGGAAAAACGGATTAAGGGTGCATTAGGCCGTCCTGTGAATCGGGTTATTCTAGATTCCAGAGATGACGTTCTTTTGAATGTTGGTGAACTTGTTACCCATCAGGCGATCGTTGAGGCGCGTAAAGCAGACGTGTTGGACATCCTATTAGGGTCTATCTATGATGAGACACCTTATATGATGCGTAATGATATGGAAGCTCCGGTTACTGGTCGTGCAGCGCTTTCTAAAGCCCACTAGTTCATTCAAGCATTCTCTTTAAAGATCACACCAATCGATTGTCAGCCACAGACTTTTTATTCTGTACTGATGATCGATTTTATTTTAAATTTGTATACTCTAAATTTGTACACTCACTGTACAATTATTAATCCTCAAAAATACAACCTTCAGTCTTACGGTTAATTAATCTATGGCTAAAATGACTTCCGCTGAATCATCAATCAATCAGGAATTAATTGATGCGATTCAAGATCCGATCGCTAAAAACATAGAAACTATTGGTTCTCTTCATGCCCACGAAGCTAATAATGTTACTACTCAGCAACAAATACTAGAATCGATCGCGCTCTTCTTTGGACAACCTACATTCCTCTATTTATTATTAGTTCTATTTTCAATTTGGATTGGGGCCAGCTTTTTAGATCCACTTCTAAATCTTCACCTTCCGAGATTTCGTTGGACTGATGATGGTTTAAACGCAGCAGCCATGCTCATTTCAACAGGGGTGCTGATTCGGCAAATTCGTCAAGAAAATCTCGCCGAACAACGATCGCAGCTTATGCTTCATCTCAATCTTCTAGTTGAACAAAAGACGGCAAAAATTATTTCACTTCTTGAAGAACTCCGTACTGACTTACCTAATGTAAATGACCGTTACGATGAAGAAGCTCATATGATGAAGGAAGTTGCCGATCCGATTGCAGTTCTAGAAGCCCTTCAAGAAACCTTAACGCAGGAGTTGTCAGTAATTGAACCCGTAATTGATCCATCTGAACCATCAGACCAAGAGATCCAGCAATCATTGGAAACTGAGGATTTGGAAACTGAGAATTTAGAAACTGAAGATCAAGACTCCTCGATCCAGCAATCATTGGAAACTGAGGATTTAGAAACTGAAGATCAAGACTCCTCTGAAACTTAATCAACACTTGACGATCGATGACCGTTCAAAGCTCCGGTAAAATCATTGTCATATAAAGGATCGTGAGTTTCCATTATCCGGTCCCAAAAGGTGAAATATAAGCCGTAGTGTAAATGATGTCTACGATGATGAATAGCGTGATGAGTTGGCCCAATAAACCATCGACTCAGCCAATGGTGGGGAAATTTAGACGAAAATAGTTCATATCCTAAATGATTCCAAACACTCCAAATCGTCATGGTCAATAGAAGTGCAATCATCACAAAAAAGTGTAGCGGTATTATATATACAATTGCAATTAAAAATACAGCCTGCATAATCACTTCTAAAGGATCAAATGCAAACGATGTCCAAGGTGTTGGATCTCCCGATCGGTGGTGGCCCTGGTGAATTAATTTAAACCATCGAGGATGGTGAAAGGCACGATGTAGAAAATAAAAATAAGTATCTTGGATAATGAGTGTAATAACATAGCTGAAAATCAAATACCCCCAGCCATAGCGATCGATCGATTGATAGAGTAATGTGGAGCCTGCATCACTAGCTAGGGTAATAGTGGCGGCACATAAGGCAAACAACACTGATGCACCCACCGATAGCTCCATATCTTTTCGGATTAGTTTCCAATGTGTTGGCTTTGAGCGAAGACTTTGAGAACGTACTTTTGGCCAATGATTATCAACATAAAAATACCAGTAGACTACCCCTGAAATGAAAAAATAACGACATAATATAATGCCGAAAAATGCTAGCCAGTAATAGAGGAGTTGTTCGATTGTCACTTAGAGTATATCCTGTTGAATTGTTGAATAATTTCTAAGGCATCCTCTAGTTCATTGACGGTCAATTCTAACTTTGCAGACCACTTATCTAGACTAATTTTGTATTTTTTATCTCTTAGAATATTTTCTTTAAATTGATGGTATTCCAGCATATTTTTAATTTTTCGATTATATTTAATCCACTGTTTTTGGTTAATCATTATCATACCAGCTTTATTTTTTAAAATTAGATGAAAAGCAGATGAATTAAGGTAGAAAGTGAGTCAGATTTCCTCTTTAAAGTAAAGTCTGACTCACGCCTTAATTCATCTGCTTTCTGACTTAAGATCAGTTAGTAATGTAAATTCAAAAACTATGCTAAAGCAGGAATTCGAGTAGTTTTCTTATTAGGTGATAAGCCATCTGGTCTTACCATTTCTCCTTCAGAGAACGATCGCATCATCCAAACCATTTGTTCATGAGATTCCATTAATCCAGTGAGAAAATCTGCTGTTCCCACATCATGAAAATCCTCAGAACACTCATCGATCGCATCACGGAGGTTACGAATAATGGTCTCGTGATCATTGACTAGCCGTTCTAGCATCAAACTTGCAGAAGGAATGTCTCCAGGATGCTCTTCAAGTGTTGTCAACTCGAGAAAACCTGCAAGAGTTCCTACTGGATACCCTCCTAACTGCCGAACTCGCTCAGCAGTAGCATCGACTGCTTCAGACAAGATTTGATATTGTCCTTCCCAGACTTTATGCAAGGTCATGAACTGAGGCCCAATTACATCCCAATGATATTTCTTGGTTTTAACAATCAACAAATAAGTATCAGCGACGACGACATTGAGTAAATCTATAACGCCAGTACGTTGTTCGTCAGTTAGTCCGATATTAATCTTCTTCATGATTCTCTCCATTTTTGTTTGTAAATCTGTATAGAGCAGGCAATTCTTTATTTGGCTTTATCAGGCATAGCCGGAGCCACTTTCACAGCATTATTAACAGTCATAACTCCCTTGATTTCTTTTGCTAAGGGTTCTATTTTTGCAAGCTGTTCCTGGTTCTCTACTGTCCCCGAAACGACAACAGCCCCAGCTTTTGCGGTAATCGTTAAGTTACCCTTTGGAATGTTTGCTTCCAGCTTCGATCGTACTTCGCTTGAAAGATCTTTATCCGCACGGTCGGTGTCGCCGCCAGTTGTGTTATTACGTTGTTCACGAGCACGAATATCCGAATTAAGCTGGTCTTTACGCACTTTACTCATGGCATCATTTTCAGCAGATGTCGTTTCACTAACTGTTGGAGCATTACCCGTTTTTTCAGTAGTGTTAGGTGCGTCGCTAGTGGTCTTATCGGTGCTATTACAAGAGGTAGCTAGTACAACTAACAAACCACTCATCATTAAAGTTAGAATTGTTTTCATGATTTAAATCCTTCGGTGAATTGTAATTTTGAACCTCCTAGTCTAAGTATTTAGATTGAAGTCCTCATTTCGGAGGAAGGTACATACTTTCCAGACGAATCTACCCCATATACTTCCCATTCTCGAACTGCTCTAGATTCTAGAAGCTCTCCGGCCTTAAGGATTTCTTGGGATGTCCCATCTACAATTAGTAGATATTGCCCATTTACCACATGATCATTGTAAGCTCTTGCTCGATCCTCAGGAATTCCCAACCCAATCAGGCCACCGATCAAGCCCCCTGTTGCGGCCCCGATTGCACTCCCGGCAAGCGTTGTTGCAATTGTG
>JAYUEU010000099.1:0-24632 GCA_043739065.1 Synechococcales cyanobacterium
CCGCAGTAAAATTATGAATGCTAGCGTTCCTGCAAACGAGTCTGGTCGGCTTGAAGCACTCAGGCAATATAAAATTCTAGACACCCCTTCTGAGCAAGCTTACGACGATATTACTACACTAGCTGCCTTCATCTGCGATGTGCCCATTGCTCTCATCAGTCTAGTTGATTCAGACCGTCAATGGTTTAAATCTAGTGTGGGTATCAATGTTGAAGGAAGCAGCCGTAATGTTTCATTCTGTGCCCATGCAATCTTAAATAAAAGCATCATGATTGTAAATGATGCACTTAAAGATGAACGCTTCGAGAATAATCCATTGGTGAGCTGTTCGCCAAACATCCGCTTCTATGCTGGCATGCCGTTGCAGACTCCTGAGGGTCATGCGCTGGGTACACTCTGTGTTATCGACCACAAACCCCGACAACTATCGGAGTATCAGACCAAAGCCCTTGAAGCACTAGCTCGTCAGGTTGTGACACAACTGGAATTGAGGCGAATCTCTGCTCAACTTGCAGATACTTTAGACAAGGTCAAGTTGATGGAAGGACTCATCCCAATCTGCTCGTATTGCAAAGGGATTCGGAACGACAAAGGCTATTGGTCAACAGTCGAGAAATTTATCAACCACTTTTCCGATGTTCAATTCTCTCACGGAGTATGCGATCACTGTATGTGGGAGTTTTTCCCAGATGTAGCTCAAGTTTTGCTGACCGATGCTGATGGTAATTCGCCCAATAATGACCATCAGTCATCAGATGAATTGGTGGGCTAGAGATAGGTTAGATAATCCAAGCAAAGCTAACAGCAATGTCCAGAGATGTACTGACTATCGGACTGTTTTCGAGCATGAGTCTTTTTTCTCTAAGTGCTGCTCCCAATAGTTTGCTAATTTTCACCGCTTGTGGATATTGCTAATCTGGTTCATTCCAACAACACAGTCTAAGAATCCCGTTGCACACCGACCAGAATAGAGCATACAACCTAAAAAGTTGCTAGCGGAAGGTGAACGGGACAGTTATGTTGCAGAAATTCAAAGATTTCAGAGCTTGAAGCCGATTCCGAATTTGGAATTCCTGCTCCCAACCTCTAGTTTATCAACGAAAAAATGTCCCGTACCGTCTGCTCATACCGATCGTCACTCAACACCGCCACCGAATCCGAAGCATCAATCTCAGGTTGTAACGTAGTCCACGATCGGCATCCACCATAGACAGAATCAAAGGGAATTTCCACCGATTTATTCAACCGAAATACCCGAAGAAAGACCACCGTCAACGCTAAGTTCGGCTTCCATTTCAGTCGCATTTCCGTAAAATCCTTATTCCAAATATGGTGCGGCATCAACCGATCGAGCTGCACTTGTTCCGTCAACTCACATTGATGCGTAATCATCGCCCAAGCCCCAATGGACACCAGCCCAGGATGCCAACCGGGCGAAACTGTCGTCACTAGACTTGCATAGTTTGGTTTGAGTAACTCCGGTTTCTGGTGTTCGTAGGTCGGATACAGCCAAAATGGTCTATTGTCCACCTTAAACCCCGCCTCCCGAATTCCGCCCTTCCGTAGCAACACCACCGTTTCTGCGGCTATCAAAGCATCAACAGCAACGGCCCATTCTTTAAGTGCGGCTTGAAACGGTTGCAAAGCTTGAAATGGCTCTGCTTTAAAGGGCTGTGATGAGGGATGACCCATATTACTTCCCAAATTTCAAAGACATGAACGTCGTGACAAACATGATCAATGGATACAACACGCCAACCAACCCCAGCCACCCTAGACATTGAGCAAGTAGTGCCCCGATCTTTTTTGAGTCCCTGGATGCCTCGCGATCGCCCGCCGCTGCCATAAACCGAGAACTGGCCGTCAACAGAAATACGCCGCCAATCCCGTAGATCAAACTCCAAGGAAACCAGGTCCGCCGCAGCACCCCGGACGGATCAAATCCTTCTACGATCGAAGGTAGAAACAGCAGCCCTACAAATTCAGCCGCCACCCAAAGCGTGAGAGATTCAACTAAGTCCCGACGCTGACTTTCTTCTGACGAAAAACGACCCATAATTAACGACTGTTTAAAGTTCAAGTAACCCGAAAACCTTTAGCTTTTCTCAAGCCTTTTCCTATATCAAGGAAACGATCGCTGCTCTAGCATAAGAGGGAGGAGACAACCTGAACACGTTACGGAATGATTTGTTTCAAACCAAACCGTTGACGGGTTGAGATTCTGCTCATCTGTAATTGTATAGGACAGGATTTTTAATATGACAGCCCACGATTTATTGACCCTCGCGCTCATGCTCAGCCCCGGTTTACTTCTTTCCGCTTTGATCATGGGGACCTTTGCAGCGGGCGGTTAGACTTGACTCATTTTACACTAGCTGAATTTCCGCCAGTCGCTATTGAAGATAGCGTCCGGCGGTAGTGTGCGGAAAATTTATATTGCCTTGCATCCACCCCATAGCCTACAAAGGTTCGTTCTCCAACACCAAAACTCGGTCGTACTGTGCGAATCAGCCTCTTCTCTGGGCAAATTCCGCCGTTCCCCATAATGCAAAATTGATCCGATCGATCGCCCTAAAATTCAGCACCATTTGCCTCTTGGGGTGTAAACCCGAACCTCTGGAGAATCCAACAGGTCATGTAACAATGTGTTAAGGTATGTAAACAACATCCTTCACATCCGCAAAATTTGCGAGCAACCATAATGTTAAATCTTCTCCTCACCACAACTAACGGCGCAGTTCACTCCGAATTTTACCTCGTGCTTTTCAATGCAGTGTATTCCGTTGGCGCTTTGGCCGCAGGCGTTGTCGGTGCGATCGCTTGGTACAACTCAAAGCGTCCCGTCGGTTGGGAAGATCGCGCTCGTCCTAGCTTTATTCCAGCTATCAACACCGATGTGTCTGAAGAAGTTTAAGATTTGTTGAGAGTCTTCTCCAAACCTTAAAAATTTAAACTCTTCAAAAACGCTCAACAGAAGTCACCATGAATCTTCTGTTGAGCGTTTTAATGTTGTGGGCATTATTACTAAAGAGGGTCCAATGTTGTGTTACAGCGTTCTATTGCAAAGCGCGGGATCACTCTCAAAATCTAGTTAAAATAGTGACAAAGCTGAAGGAGACTTAGATGTCCGATCGTCCCTATCTGTCACCCAGTTCCATTGCTGACCTTCGGGGTGAATTGAATCTATTGCTCGACCAGTTGCCAGCGTCTGCTAACGGCGACCTAATGGTACAAGCACTGACCACACTGACTGAAATTGCCCAAGCTGAGAATGATCGGTTGGACTTAAAAATCCTCACTTCGACGCTAAAAGATATAGGCCGAGCGTTTCGCACCCTAGCGCCTTACCGTCACGATCGTAAAATTGCTATCTTTGGCTCGGCCCGCACCTCTCCCCAAGCCGCCGAATACCAAATGGCAAAAGACTTTTCGGCTTGTGTTACGTCGCAAGGATTTATGGTGATCACAGGTGGTGGCGGTGGCATTATGGAAGCCGGAAATAGAGGTGCGGGCGATGGAAAATCCTTAGGGCTTAATATTGAGTTGCCCTTTGAACAGGGATCCAATGCCTTCATTAACGGCAATGACATGTTAGTGACGTTCAAGTATTTCTTTACCCGAAAGCTATTCTTTCTTAAAGAAAGTGATGCCTTAGCCATTTTTCCAGGCGGCTTTGGGACTCAAGATGAAGCGTTTGAGTGTCTAACTCTGAGTCAAACAGGTAAATCAGTTCCGATTCCGATCGTTCTTATTGATAAACCCGGTGGCGACTATTGGCAAAATTGGGCCACGTATGTAGAAAAGAATTTGCTGGGTCAGGGCTTAATTAATGCCAATGATTTCAGTTTGTTTACCATTACCGATCGGCTGGATGTAGCTTGCGAAGCAATTTCGAGTTTTTATACCGTGTACCATTCCAGTCGCTATGTCTCAGGCAAGTTAATTCTGCGGTTGAAAGTGGCTTTATCCGATGAGGCGATGGCGGAGTTGAACGATCGGTTTAGCGATATCTTGATCAAGGGGACGATCGATCGGAGTTCTGTCCTACCCGAAGAAGCCCACGACGAAACCTTCGCCCTGCCTCGCCTTGTGTTGCATTTTAACCAGCGTGATCTAGGTCGGTTGTACGAAATGATCAGAGCCATTAATCGGCTGGGAACTGTTCAATTTGCCCATCCTGAACGGAAGTAGCTTCAGAATAACTCTGGACTATAATTCAAACCCCCATACTCAATTAATTCCCGTACACCACCCGTTTCGGCATTAATAGCGATTGCATCCGAATCGACCCAAATCCCGATCGTCCGGTTGTCCCTAGCACCACATCTCCCTCCGCAAACTGACAGCGTTGAAAGCGGCCGATCGCATTCAAGTAGACTGCCGTACTCCGAATCTGTTGGACAAACTCCTGACTGGCCCCGTAGGATTCGGTTACGATCGCATCTGCATGACCACTGCTATGAGTATTAATAAATTCGATCGCCCTCGCAATATTTTCTACGCCCCTAAATGCGACCTGCTTGCGAAAACAAGGTCTATTCCAGTCCTCATCCGGCAATCGTTTCACATCTGGAAACTCGGCCACGATCGCGTCATCCCCAAAAATCTCAAATTCCTTCGATCGTAAATCAGCCCAGAGTCGAACCAAACTCGATGAACTATGTTGAGGATGAACCAACACTTTTTCGATCGCATTAACGGCCTCAGGTTCGCCCATATGACTCGCTAAAATCATCTCCCTAACAGAATCAACCCCGCCTGAAGCTGCCCAATATAAGTAACAATTGCCAATCATGGCCTCCATCACGCCGGACTTCACCTGTCTTCGCATAGCCGATCGCCAAGCTGGACGACCGTAAACAATCCATTGTCTAACCAGATGAGATTCAGCGCTAAATTCAGAGGCATCCATTGACAGAACACAGCCATCCGGTAAATGCTGCGATCGGAGCGCATCCTGACAAATTTGTACCAATGCCGCATGAGTATGAGCATTCTCTAGACTCGGGTAAAGAATAAGACTATTAGCTGTTTTCAAACTCATCCCAATGGCCATCACCGCCACCTCTGTCAACCCCTCATAGCCCAATCCCAGCACTCCCAGCGGCATCCAATGACATTGCCGAGGACTATAAAACCCTGCCATTTGCCGAAGCGGATCGGGCATTCCTGCGATTAAACCAAACGCCTTAATCCACCGTTGAATTTGTTCTTTAGTCAACCGCAACCATTCGATCGGGATAGGATTGATGTGGTCATCATCGACCAGTGACTCTAAACTGAGGCGTTGCCAATTTTGCATTGCTTCGAGATCTAAAGTATTGGCTTCTAGAAGCAGATGATAGTTTTGCTCAAAGGCTTGGGCAATGCTACGAATTCCGGCATCTCGTTGTTGGCATGTCATCATTGACAATTGGTGCGATGCTGCTTGGGCAATGCCAATGCTGTTCATTAAAAAGATCCTCTACTCGCATAAATAATAAGCTGCATAAAAATTAAGGATTAACGACTTAATAGATCAATCACCATCGGGAAACAGACGAGCGCTAAAATACAAGCCAAAATAGCCCATTGTCCTGGAAACATCTGGGCCATTATCCAAATCAGAAGACTCCATAGAATAATGACAGATATCAATATGATCGATCGTTTTAATGGATATTTGTGTTGCGCCGATTGCCAACCTTTCCCATTCCAGCCCAAAATTCGTTTTACTCCAGGCATTCCCGAAACTTGCTCAATGTTCATCCCGTCATTAACAACCACGTAGACATTGGAACATTTATCACAGCCTAACGCTTCAGTCAGTGCGATCGGGATGAGCCGAGCATTTCTACGACAAGGACAAGGATAATCAGAACCTGTTTCAATTTTCTGCATCGTTTAAGAGTGACGGTCTCTAATCACTATTCTTTTATGATGGGATTTATCTAAGAAGCGGGCGATGGGATTCGAACCCACGACATTCACCTTGGCAAGGTGACGCTCTACCACTGAGCTACGCCCGCGTAAATTGCGGCAGTGTGGTCTGCTTGCCGACTAGGTTCGCTTTGCACAAGATTTATAATCGCAAATCCGGTGAAGTATGTCAACTCTTTTTTCAGCCTATTTTACAGAATCACATCAGCTCCTCGAAAAAAGTTTCGACGTTAATTTACTTTTTAATAAACAAAATCATTGGTATTTGGACGGGCGGACGATCGGACTATTATTCCGCCTCATCAGTTCTACGGAAGTTTTGCTACAAACTTCCATCAAAATCCGTAGTTCCAGATCTATAGTGCTGTCGCAACTCTCTTGCGGGCGGGAATTATGAGCCGATACCGTCTAACTCTATGCTTAGTCTTTGTCATAACATCCTGAATCGAGTGACTTCTTATGGATGATCAGTCCTCCCAGTGGGTTCACTCCTCAACAGTTGCATCTATTGAAAAATGCTCACGCAGTTCTTTAGATCAACAAGTTTCTATAGACTATGGGGACGGCTCGTCCCGTGACACGATATTGCCTGCGATCGTTCTGTCGGTCAATGTACGGCCTAGTCATCCGATCGATGTCTCCCATGATCGCTCCGAGGCATCGCAGACCTTGCCTCTTCTGAATGAAACCCATGGACAGGTTTTACAAGATGGCGAGAGTTTGTTGCAACTTGGGCTAACCCATCTGCAAAATCACTGCTACCCAGAAGCGATCGCGGCTTTGGACCAAGCACTTAGTTGCTATAGTTTGTTGGATTTACGAGAGAGTCAAGTTCAGGCATTGAGCTATCTCACCTTGGCGGCTTATAGCAATGGCGACTATCACAATTCGATTAGCTCAGGTCAGCGCACTTTAGTTTTAGCCTATGAACTCGATCAGCCTGCGATCGTGATTACAGTTTTGGGGACGATCGGAAATGCCTATCGTCATCTTGGGGATACCGATCGGGCAAGTTATTTTCAATATGAAAGTTTAGCTCTTGCCCAAAAAATCGGCGACCATCGGGGTTCCATGGCGGCGCTTAATAATTTGGGGCTTGTCTTTAAAGCAAGGCAGGACTACGCCCAAGCTATTTCTTATGAGAAGCAGGCATTGGTGTTGGCCCAAAGTTTGCAGGATCTCTCTGTGGAAGCGCAGGTGCTTAAAAATTTGGGTAATGCTTACTATGCGATCGGAGAGAGTGAAACGGCGATTGACTATTACAAAGAGCGACTTATTGTAGTCCGATCGATGAAGAATCCGCGTTTGGAAATTCAGGTTCTCAAGCATCTCAGCACGGCCTGTTATTCCATTGGCAGACCCACTGAGTCAATTAATTATGCCCGCGATCGCTTTAATTTAGCGAAGGCCCTTGAGGATGTGGTTGGAGAAGAGCAAGCCTTGCGGAGTATGGCTACTTTTTATGAAGGTTTAGGACAATCCTGGGAGGCGGTGGACGTGCATCAACGTCGGCTGATTGTGGCTCGGGTATTGGGGGATGCATCGTTATTTCTAGAAGTTCAAGCGGATTTAAAGCGGTTATTTTTTAATCTTGGAGCCTTCGATCGGGCCAACTTAGTGAGTCAGGAGAATCTTCTTTCAAACGGAAGATAAAATTTAAGTCTTTATTTTTCAGAAAATGTTCAATTTCTCCGAAACTATGGCTAGATCTGTAGTAGTTGCATATTCTGTCAGTTTCAGTTTTTTAAATTTCGTCGTCGTCATCTTTTGCCCCACTATGACTTTAACTACGCCGCCCGTCCGATCGCTTTTTGAGTCTTTAGCCCAACAGAAAAGTTCGCCGGAAGCCGTTTCTATTAGTCCAACTACCTTGAAAGGAATGGTTGGAAGTTGGGTCGATAGCTTGGTGGAACAATCCTGTAGTGCGCTGATATGGGCTAAGTTTCCCCGAGGTGAGGTTTGGCAGGCTGAACTCTTGAGATGTCTAGAGCTTTTGCCGGACGATCGTCAGGTCTACGGTTTAGGGAGTACCTCTGATGAGGGTGCTGTGTCTCTAATAGGTTCCCTGGAGAGCGATCCGGTTCTCGCGAGTAGTGATAATCAGCCTGTCATGGTTCATTTAAAGGCTGACAATCCACTGCGGCGTGAATTCTTTTTCATGGTGGTGTCCAAGGAGTTCTGTGGTTTGATTGTGGCTCAGCGGGTCAAGGTGAAGCGCGTGTCGTCAGAACTGGCCGTAGAATCGGCAACTGATGGAGTCGATCGGCGCAATATGTTGATGATGTCCTGTGCGATCGGCTGGGCTGAGGTTCAGCCACTTTTGAACGTTCTAGAATCGATTTTAGAAACTCAGACTGAAGAAATCTCAGATGGAGCACTCTCTGAAATGACGATCGCAGGGTGCTTGGAAAAATGGCGATCGCAACTGACGGCGTGGAATTTGACGGAGACTTTTGAGGGAATGGATCCTGAGGCGATGGCTCCAGTGGCAACGGCTCCAGTCACAGCGGGTTTAATCAACCGTCAGATTTATCGTCAAGAAGATCTTTGGCAGCGAATGATGGTGTATCGAAAGCAATCTGAGGCGGTGTGTCGGTTGCAGATGCAAAATGCGGAATTGGTTCAGACTGTGCGATCGAAGGATGAATTTCTGAGTACTGTTGGGCAAGAGTTGCGAACGCCATTGACTAATATGAAAACAGCTCTAACCCTGCTGAATTCCCCAAATATTAAACCGCCTCAACGCCAGCGCTACATGGAATTGTTGGTGCGCGAATGCAATCGGCAAACCTCTTTAATTGGCAGTTTATTGGATCTCGTTAGCCTAGATCAAATGGGCGGACGGGAGACGCTTCAGGCTATTTTCCTGTCTGATGTGGTGCCGGGAGTGGTGAGTACTTATCAACCCTTGGCTGAGGAAAAGGGCGTGCGGCTGTCTTACACGATTCCCGCCGATTTGCCTCCGATCGCGTGCTTAGTCCCTTGGCTACGACAAATTGTGCTGGGGCTGATGCATAATGGCGTTAAATTTACGCCCCCCGGTGGTCAAGTGTCGGTGAAGGCGAAGCAGCAAGGAGATTTCTTGCAACTAGAAATTAGAGATACTGGCATCGGTATTCCGGTGCAGGAGATTCCGAAGATCTTCGATCGGTTTTATCGGGTGCGTCAAGTCAGTGGTAAAGATCTTGGCGGGACAGGGTTGGGGCTGACCATAGTGCAGCAGTTGCTATTGCGTTGTGGTGGGTCTATTTCGGTGAAAAGTCGGCCTGGTGAAGGATCTGTTTTTAGTGTGATGATGCCAATCTATGTGTATCACGAATAGAGAATGGCTCTCTGATGCCGTGATAGATTAGGGCGTGCAGTTTAAATACTTAGATTTTAGACCCTTAGATTTATGACCACAACCTTGACGGTGACGGCAGAACAAATTTTTGCCGTGAATACGCTTGATGTAGAGGCGGTGATCGATGGTCTCATGGCTGATTGGCGTGAGCATGAGAAGCAAGTCAAATTTGAGATTGTGTTTCCTCGTGAGGCAATGGATCCGCGTGAACTCTCTGAGATTCCTGAAATTCGGCTGTGGTTCATTCGGCTGGATGCAAAATATCCGGGGTTGCTGTTGCTATTAGATTGGCAGTCTGGAGAATTGGCGAGATATGTGGCCATGTTGGTGCCCCACCAGTTTCATCCGAAGGACGGGATTCAGTTCAACCCGGAAGCGTTGGAAATTTTTGTTATGCACAAGGTGTTTGTGGTGATGAATTGGTTACGATCGCAGGATATTTCGGGCCGATCGAGGGTGCAGGGCATGACTCAAATGCTGGGCTATGAGCTGGATGATGAGTTTTTTAAGGTGTTGGGATTTTAGAGGAATTTTAGAGGAGTGGGTTTTATGATCAGGATTAATGGTGTAGGCCGTTGGGCGAGTGTGATTAGCGTGATGGCGGTGAGTTTGACCATCGGGCGGCATACTCTGGCTCAGTCTGTTGGATCATCACCTGAACCGTCGATCGGACCATTAACCCCGCCTGTGATTCGATCGGGACCAAATGCTGGGACAACTCCAGATCTACGTTTGCCCGATCGGCCTGGAATCGGAACTTGTCGTACTAGTTGCCCGCCTGCTCAGATCCGATTTAAGCCCGGTTCTCATATTCAAATTCAGATTTTTAACCGGACCGATCGGCCTATTTCCATTGAAAAAGTGGCGGGCAGCAAACCATTAATATTGCAAGGAAAGCAAAAAATTGTCTTTTCTCAAGGGGGTGAAAACTCTGATAATCCATCTGTTGTGTTTTGGGAAAAAAACGAGACTCCGATTCGGGTCAAGCTTTCTCAGCCCAAGGCTAATACAAAAACTAATACGAAAGCGAATACATTGTTGATTGATTTGAGTTTTGCGGCCCAAAAACCAGGCGATCAATCTGTATATGTCGGAAATGATGGCCGAGTTGATGTTTTTTAATGGTCCTTGATGAACAAATTACGACATTGAGTTTGATTCTTAAAAAGGTGATAGAAATAATAAGTATTTTGTGACATTTCACTAAGGTTTGAGGCGATAATTGTCTCCGATTTTGTTGAGAGGGTTTCATGATCCAAGCTGTAACGACGAATTTAAATTTTCAGTTTGTTGAAGCTGAAATCTTACGTAGCCGTTTGCCTGAATCCCTACATCGGTTAGCAGACTTGGCCTATAACTATTGGTGGTCTTGGCAGCCAGAAGCAGTCTCGTTGTTTGAATCCATTGATCCGACAGCTTGGGAATGTTGCGCCCATAATCCAGTGATGTTCTTGGAGGGGTTGAGCTACGATCGCTTAACTCAAGTCACCTGCGATCCGCAGTATATGACGACCTTGAACCGGGTTGTTGTTCAGTTCGATCGGTATCTTGCGGGAGATGACACTTGGGTGACGGCTAATCTGAATCAGGAGCTTTCTCCAGCGCATCCGATCGCCTATTTTTGTGCAGAATTTGGCATTCACGAATCGCTGCCCGTCTACTCCGGCGGATTGGGGATTTTGGCGGGCGATCATTTGAAATCTGCCTCGGACTTGGGAATTCCGCTCGTTGGAATCGGACTTTTATACCGTCAAGGCTATTTCCGTCAGCGGCTTAACCGATCGGGTTGGCAGGAAGATTATTACGTCAATTCGCCCTTTGAGCAGATGCCAATCGAGTTAATTCGTCAGGACAACGGCCATCCGATTACGGTTGAAATGCAGGTGCGCGATCGATGGGTTAAGGCCCAGATTTGGCGGGTTCGAGTAGGCCGAATTCAGCTTTATTTGTTGGATACGGATTTGCTGGAAAACGACGGCATCGATCGATGGTTGACGGGGCATCTTTATGGCGGCAACCAAGAAACTCGCATTGCTCAAGAAGTTTTGTTGGGGATTGGCGGAGTTCGGGCCTTGGCTGCGTTGGGAATTGAACCCAGTGTCAACCACATGAATGAAGGTCATGCAGCGTTTTGTCTGTTGGAAACTTGTCGTCAGGAAATGGTGCGATCGGGCAAGTCCTTTTACGAGGTCGAAAAAACGGTGCGCGACAAATCTGTATTCACCACCCATACTCCCGTTCCAGCAGGACATGATGTGTTTACTGTGGATTTGATGGATTCCTTCTTTGCCCACTATTGGCCCAGTTTAAACCTTTCCCGTGAGGAGTTTATGGAGCTTGGTGCAAGACGGCTGGGAGATCCGTGGGAACCCTTTGGTATGACGGTGTTAGCACTGCGCATTTCTCGGGCGGCCAATGGTGTGAGTGAGCTGCATGGTCAGGTTTCACGAAAAATGTGGACTGTGCTTTATCCGAATAACTCTGAAGATACTGTTCCGATCGGGTACATCACGAATGGCGTTCATGCCCAAAGTTGGACTGCCCCGCAAATGGCAGACCTATATTGTCAATATCTGGGTGCAGATTGGGCTGAACGCGCTTACGACCCGGAAGTTTGGAAAAAAGTTGATAGTATTCCGGCCTCCGAACTCTGGAAGAGACACCAAATTCTGAAGGAGCGATTGATTGCCTACACTCGCCGCCGGGTGCGATCGTCCCGGGAATCCCGAGCTGAAGATCAAGCTCTGATTGATGCGTCGGATCATCTTCTGGATCCGAAAGTTCTGACGATCGGGTTTGCGCGGCGGTTTAGTACCTACAAGCGCGGCGATTTGCTGCTGAGAGATGCGAAACGAGCGTGGAATATCTTTACCCATGCCGATCGTCCGGTTCAGATTATTTTTTCTGGGAAAGCCCATCCCGCCGATGAAGAAGGGAAGCGAATTATTCAGCGTTTAATAGAATGGTGCCACCAGCCGTCCATTAGTCATCGGGTCGCCTTCATTGAAGATTATGATATTTATTCTGCCCGCAAATTAGTTCATGGCGTAGACATTTGGCTCAACAATCCTCGTCGCCCCCTTGAAGCCTCCGGGACTAGCGGTCAAAAGGTTTGTATGAATGGTGGATTGAATTGCAGCGTCTTGGATGGATGGTGGTGTGAAGGGTATCAAGCTGATGCCAATGGCCTGGGTCTGAATGGCTGGGCGATCGGTGAAAATGCTAACACTAGCGACACCATACTCCAAGACCAAATCGATTCTGAATCGTTGTATTACTTGTTGGAAAAGGTAATTACTCCGCTTTATTACGAGCGTGACCAGAACAACATTCCCCAGGGCTGGATCACCATGATGAAAGCCTCGCTCAAAACCAACTGCCCTGCATTTAACACCCACCGAATGCTGATGGACTACGCGACCCAGCTTTACGCGCCTCAGACTAAAATGAAACTTGAGTTATCATTAGCTAAAGTTTTAACTCCTGTATGAGGCTTCCCGAATGGCTCCGGCCCGGTCTAATTCGTTAAAGATTTCCCCAAAAGCGATCGCATGGATAGACATTGCTGCGATCGCGGCTTGGGGAATTTTACTGTTGGAGTATTGGTTTACGCAAAAACTGAGTCTACTAATTCATCCCAGCTATAATCCGCTGTCGTTTATTTCGGGAATTTTACTGCTGACGATCGCGGCCTATCGGGCTTGGACGGTGGTGAATCAATCGCGATCTGGGCAGCCATTGCCTGTCGTGCAGCACTTGAGTTTGTTGCCCAATGGAGTGGGAAGTTTGTTGTTGTTGGGAGTTGCTATTTCCGCCATATTTATCACCCCACAGCCCTTCAATAGCACAACGGCAATCCAGCGCGGGGTTGGAGAAATGATTACCAATACCCAAGTCAAACCCCAATCCTTTCGCGCCCTAACAAAGCCTGAAAATCGTACGTTAGTAGACTGGATTCGTACCTTACAGGTCATGCCCGAGCCGGATACTTATATCGGCCAAAAGGTGAACGTGAAGGGATTCGTGGTTTATCCCGATAATTTCTCGCCCCAATATTTTAGAATCACCCGTTTTATTGTTACCTGTTGCGCAGCGGATGCTTATCCTATTAGTCTGCCTGTGCGCATTAGGGAAGGCGATCGATCTTCATACAAACCTGATAGTTGGTTGGACGTAGAAGGGACAATCATTGTTGAGACCTTGGCAAACCAACGACAAATTGTAATTCAAGCTAATACGCTCAAACCCGTTCCCCAACCCGATCGGCCCTATGATTATTGAGCGGATTAGAGTCCCCATAAGTACTTATTTCCTACGAAGTGTAAACTTTATTAAAAACTGCTTCCTATCAAAGAAGCTTCACGATATATTCAAATCAACGAATTAATATCTGCGTTAAGGCTGGGATCGACCGAAGGATCAACCTTTCCGAATAGCATAACAAAGCTTTGAACTGATTCGAATACCTTTACCACCCCTCTAGGAGGATACGGCCATGGCATTTGCTAACAGCTCGACTATTACAAACCAGTTTCAATTAGTGACTACTATCAAAAGTATTTTGATCTGGTCATTTGTTCTGACAGTTTGTATGCTTGTAATCGGGTTTCCGATTTTGATGCTTATGGTTGCAGTCGGGTCTTTGACGGCTGTGACACTCCAAGCAGTTATGCCCACTGGCGCAATGCTGATGACAGCGATCGGATTTATTGGTGCTCATATTTTAGGCATTTTGGCAGCATCATCCTTCTTGACCCTAAAAGGAATTCATCCTCATGAAGTCGAATCGCTTCGCTGGTTGAATGGTCAAGCGAACCCTGTAACCATCTCTACTTATGCTTCTTGCCCATTGACCTGCGACGTTAAAGGTTAATGGTTGGGATTGAATGAAATGGTTTTAAGGCTCAGCAATAGTGTTGAGCCTTTTTTATGGCAAATTTTAGTTATAAAGTTTTAGCTATAACGATTATCATTTTGCTAGCCATTTATTCCTTAGGTTGTATTTGTATGCAACTCTAGCTCCAGAAAGGCAACGATCGTAGCTCTTAGCCACTAGCATAGTGAGCAGTTTTACGGTTTTCGCCCACGCCATCCTGCCATCATTCTGCCATGAACTCATCTCCTATCCCGGTTTGTATTACAGTCGGGACTCGGCCCGAAGCGATCAAAATGGCTCCGGTCATTCAAGCCTTTAAACGATCGCCTAAATTTCACACTACGGTCATTCTCACGGGACAACACCGAGAAATGGTGGACCAAGTGATGCAATTATTTGATTTAAAAGCTGATTACGACTTGGCCATTATGCAGCCGAAGCAAACTCTTACGGACATCACTTGTAACGCATTGCGAGGACTTGATGAGTTATTTCAAAAACTAAATCCTGCGATCGTCCTAGCTCAAGGTGACACAACCACTGCCTTCGCTGCTGCCCTCGCTGCGTTTTATCAAAAAATTCCGGTCGGACATGTCGAAGCAGGATTACGCACTAACGATATTTTTAATCCTTTTCCCGAAGAAGCGAACCGCCGTTTGGTGTCTCAAATTGCTCAATTGCACTTTGCACCAACTAGTCTTTCTGTCGAAAATTTAAAGAAATCTGGCGTTCTCAGCGGCATTCATCAAACAGGTAATACTGTTATTGACGCGTTGCTACAGGTCGCCGATCGCAATCCACCATGTGAAATTCCAGGACTGGACTGGAGTAAATACCGGGTTATTTTGTCTACGGTTCACCGTCGCGAAAACTGGGGCGACCCCTTAAGTCACATTGCGCAGGGAATGCTTAAAGTATTAGAAGCCTTTCCTGACACCGCACTTTTATTACCGCTGCACCGGAACCCCACCGTCCGAGACCCCTTAACTGCCATGTTGGGCGATCATTCTCGCGTTTTTCTGACAGAACCGTTGGACTATGTAGAATTGGTTGGGGCGATGAAACGATCGTACCTATTGCTTACGGATTCCGGCGGTATTCAAGAAGAAGCACCAAGTTTGGGTAAACCCGTGTTGGTGTTGCGGGAAACCACAGAACGTCCGGAAGCGATGATGGCGGGTACTGCGAAATTGATCGGGACAGACACCGATCGGATTTTAGCTGAAGCCAGTGCGCTGTTAAGTGATCAGAAATCTTATGATGCAATGGCGGGTGCAATTAACCCATTTGGGGATGGAAAGGCTGCCGATCGGATTGTCAATCTTGTGTCTGACTATTTCTCCTTAGGAATCTAGCAAATTGTGTTTTGACTCGCGTAACTCCTTCCAGAGCTGCTTAATTTTCTCATAAGCTTCATTGGGCGGAATCTTCCCAGCGTTTTCCAAATTGCACAAAATTGAAATTCGCTGGGCAAATTCTTGAAGATTGGCATCAAAGGCTAAATGCTCAGGCGAAAATTCTCCCCGAAACGGAGCACGAGGCGCTAGAAAATTTTCCTTGCTCAAATTAGAATCTTGACTCATTCCAAACTACCTCGCCTTGTAAAAGTTCTACAAAAGTACCGAAGTCTATCGTATCTTGTGATTCTTACAGTGTCGTTGCCCATACTAAATCTAGTTTCGTCGTCCTAGACTTAATCCTCTGGACTCTAGATCCCATGCAAACGTCTCTCACGATCGCCGTCTCGGTCATTATCCCAATCTACAACGGTCAATCGGATTTGCCTGATTTGCTCCGATCGCTCTATGCTCAGACCTACGATCGCAGTCTAGTTGAATATTTGATCATCGATAATGGTAGCCAAGACAATACCTGGGACGCTCTTAAACAGGCCGAGATTCAAGCCCAATCCGATCGCTTCCCGTTAAAAATCCTTCAAGAATCCAAAATCCAAGGTTCCTACGCCGCCCGAAATCAAGGGATTCGAGCCGCAACTGCCGAAATCCTTGCCTTCACCGATGCCGACTGTCGCCCTGAACCAGATTGGCTGACGAACCTAATGCAGCCGTTTGGAATGCAACCGCTTGACTCAGCTTTATCCATTAATTCAGATATTAATTCCACAAATAATCCTGTAAATAATCCCGCGAATCTAGGTTGGGTAGCGGGTGAGGTGAGTGCATTGCCGAGTAAAAATTGGCTGGAGCGCTACGCCGATCGGGCCGAGACTCTCTCCCAAAAACACACCATCGCCCATCCCTTTTCGCCCTATGGCCAAACCGCTAATCTTGCCGTCCGCAAAGTCTGTTTTACTGAGGTCGGATTATTTCGGCCCTATCTAACTACAGGCGGCGATGCGGATCAATGCTGGCGAATCTTACGCGAAACCGATCGACAATGGCAGTTTGCGGCCAATGCTGTTGTGCGTCACCGTCACCGATCGACGCTTAAAGAGCTGATGAGTCAATGGCAACGCTATGGCCGATCGAATCGATTTCTTTACGATCTTCATGGAATTGAACTGATGAAACTTCCTAAACTTAGCTATTATGCCTATCGCCTCAGTCGTTGGTTGCTGAAAGAGTTGCCGATCGCACTGGTTAAGCAAAATTTATTAGATGCGCTCTCGACTCCCTTAGGGTTGCTATGTTTACGATCGCGGTGGCGCGGCCAACTGAATGCCACCTTACCTAAATCTGCCCGAGAGATTCCCGCCTTTACCGTACCTCAACCCGAATACGGAGAACCGCAAATCTCGTCTAAGCCATTAAGGTAAAGTGAAGACAATATAACTTTATTTCCCAAACGAAGGCTGTAAATAATGAGCGATCAACTTCTCCTCGTCGATGACGAACCCGCACTACGATCGGCGGTCCAAGCCTATCTTGAAGAAAGTGGCTTCACAGTACAAACTGCCACCAATGGTAACGAAGGCTGGGAGATGGTCCAACGCTTTATGCCCGACTTGGTGATTAGTGATGTGATGATGCCTCAGGCGGATGGCTATCAATTTTTGAAAAAGCTTCGGGATGATGTGCGATTCCAAGCCTTGCCTGTAATCTTTTTGACGGCGCGGGGCATGACGGGCGATCGGATTACGGGCTATGACGCGGGATGTGATGCTTATATTTCCAAGCCGTTTGATCCAGATGAGTTGGTCGCCATCATCAAAAGTATCCTTACGCGCCAACGGGCAGCCCAAGCCGGATCCGGTGATGTCGAAAACCCAGATGTTGCCGAACTCGCCCGCCAAATTAAAGAAATCAAAGCTCTGCTCACCCAGAAAAATGTTTTTCAGCCCAGTGGCCCACCCGTCAATATCGACTTCACTCCCCGCGAACAAAGCGTGCTAGAACTAGTCGTTGATGGCCTAATGAACAAAGAAATTGCCCGTCGCCTAGAAACGAGTGTCCGAAATGTCGAAAAATATGTGAGCCGATTGTTTACAAAAACAGGGACCAACAGCCGTACTGAGCTAGTCCGATTTGCGCTAGAACACGGCTTGATTCCGCCCCGATCGATCTAATACTTCTTAAAACTTGATGTGATTTATCTAATAGATCCTAATTGATGGATAGGATCCATTAGATAAATCGAAACTCACTCATTACTTTTTGTAAAGTGTCAATCCACACATTCATGAGATTCTTGCACTACAGTAAGAAATATTAATAAAAACTAGTTAGAAAATACTTTTAGACGAGTTAATTTACTCGGAGGCACCTCCCATGGCGGTTGTTTCGGCAGGTCCACTCATGTGTGAAAGACCGTTATATGAACGGAGACCTCCATCACAAGATTCTGATGTGTTACGGACTATCTTTTCGTCTATTGATGAAAATAGTTGTCCGACGATTTATAACTTCCACATGCACACCACGCATTCTGATGGGCAATTGAGTCCTGAACGAATAGTGGAACAGGCATTAGAGATTGGCCTAAGCGGATTTGCCATTACGGATCATCATTCAGTTTCCGGCTCTAGAGTCGCACAGCAATATCTCAAAGATTGGAGTTCAAAGCCGGAAAATTTAGACAAAAAAATTCCCCATCTTTGGTTTGGGACCGAAATTACGTCTCAATTGCTTGATATTGATGTGCACATTTTAGGCTATGCCTTTGATCCGGAGCATCCCGCGATCGCTAGTTATCTTCAAGGCACCTCTCCCAAAGCCGATCGGGCGCAGGCACATCGGGTCGTTGCTGCTATTCAAAAAAGTGGTGGTATTGCAGTTTTAGCCCATCCCGCTCGTTATCGTAAGCCTTATGAACAGCTCATTCCGGCGGCAGTAATGATTGGAATTGATGGCGTGGAAACGTTCTATGCCTATGGAAATCCAAAACCTTGGAAAGCAAGTGTTAATGAGAGTCAAAAGGTAGGGGAACTGAGTGTTCACTACAATCTACTTAATACCTGTGGGACGGATACCCATGGGAAAAGTCTACTTCAACGGGTCTAAAACGGGGCGAGATTGGTGTTTCTAAACAGGTTGAAAGCCCCGAGAAAATCCGGGGCTAATTCTTAGAAACGAGACGACATAAAAATCAATATTCCACTGGTCACAACTAACATCGCGACTAACCCAATGGACTGACCTAGAGGTCTAGAAGACTTACTTTCCATGGGAGACTCACTGCAATTATTGCGTAAATTTAGGTACTTAGACCTTAGCAGTTGTGTGAGGGGATCAGTGATTTTGTTTACTAAACTTGGTGTCATTAAGACTTTTTTTAATAAGGTAAATAAACCTTAGTCTTTCGCTATCAAAAAGCTTAAAACTAGAAGTAACTACTCATTATTTATTTAGATTTGTATTTTGTTGATACTCTGGCCTTAGGTCCGATCGGATTGTGCTTCCGGCAAAATTAACATCGCATCTCCAAACGAGAAAAAACGATAGTCCTTCTGAATAGCTTCTGCATAGACCTCTAATAATCGACAGCGCCCCATTAATGCACTCACCATCATCATTAGGCTCGACTTCGGCAGATGAAAATTGGTGATTAATCCATCTACCACGCGCCACTCGTAGCCAGGATAAATAAACATTTTAGTCTGTCCGCAATAGGGCTGAAGCGAACCCTTACTAGCTGCGCCTTCCAACGATCGAACACTTGTCGTTCCTACTGCAAATACTCGCCCACCCCGCGCTTTAGTCTGCTGAATCTTGTTGACTGTTTCCGACGACACTTCTATCCATTCGCCATGCATCTCGTGCTGCGTAATATCTTCAGATTCCACTGGGCGGAAAGTTCCGATGCCCACATGTAACGTCACAAAAGCCCGATCGATGCCCTTCTCCGCCAGTCTATTCAGTAATTCCGGTGTGAAATGCAATCCTGCTGTCGGAGCTGCCGCTGCGCCTAAGGTTTCGGCGTACACCGTTTGGTATCGATCGTCCTCGGCTGTGGATTGGGTAATATACGGTGGCAACGGCATATGGCCATAGTTGTCTAGAACTTCCAGTAGCGATGACTTACGGTCGATCGAAGCTCTTTGTCCATGCTCCACCGTAAACTCGAGAATCCGCCCCCCACTGGGATCATCACGGTCCGTGACAACAGCACTAAGGCCACCGATCGTCTCTGTATCTGAATTCTGCGTGAAATGGATCACAGCACCGGGCTGAAGCTTGCGTCCCGGCTTAACCAATGCCAACCAACAGTTATGCGAGCGCTCCTCCAACAACAAAACTTCTACCTTGCTTCCTGTGGACTTGTGACCGTACAGGCGTGCTGGGATCACCTTTGTGTTGTTCAAAATCAACAGATCTCCTGGTTTCAGGATTTCGTCTAGCTCGTAAAAATGACGATGCTCAACGCTATCTCCAATCACTAAAAGCTTGGAATGGTCTCGCGGTTCGGCTGGATTTTGGGCGATATGGCCCTCGGGAAGTAGATAGTCGTAGCTAGAAAGTTGACGATCGAGATCCATGGGAATCGGTGTTAGGGATGAAATTTGAGGCCGGAGATCAATTATTTTGTGATGAAATCTGTAATGAATATAAAGAAACACTACTATAGTTCGATCCAATGCATTGAGATATGACGTATAGTGACAGGTAATAAGAGCTCAAAAACACAGAATTCATTAACAAGTTTTATGGCGCAAGTGATGCTCTGACATTTGGGTAGTCTCCCGCTCCAAGATTGGGGACATGCCCTCTACTCGAAACACACAATGCGCTGGAAAATCAAAGTATTGCATTTGCAGGACGATCATTAGACATGGATTACCTTTACTATCTTGCGAATGCCAGCTTAACCCTGAGGATTGTAGAGTTTCTACATGCTCGCACTCAATTGCCGTTAGACTTCATGACCGTGATTCATCGCCTTGATGGATGGGTTGTTCGAGTGAAGTTTTCACAACCAATTGATGCTATGCAAGATGGAGACTTTAGATCTTTTCTAAATGAGCTTGGCATTCCCTACGATCCTAATGTTCGGGTCAAGATGGCGCTTTGGGGATTAGAAAACGGTCAAAGTCCGGTGGAAGTGATGCAGCAATATCAAATTGCGGTTGTTTCCCATGGTCGTCCCGATCGAATTGAGATCGAAGCTTTCCGTGAGCAATTTGTTCAAGGGTTAGGCTACTGTCCTGAAACGTTAGCCTAGGTTGATTTTGATGAACTTGAATTAACGATCGCTCGAACGGCGAGATTTTTAATTCCACAGCTTTATCGCATCGATCTTATCCAATAGATTTTTACGGTATCGGTTGCTCAAATGCATGTACTAAGTAATTAATCAATATGAACTCATGTTTTCCAAACGTCCGGGTGAATCCACTCGGACGTTTAGTTATGGGATAGTGGGAGGCTTGCGGGGACTGCGCTAGTTGCCATTGGACTAGGGCAATATCGAAGCGACAGTTACGAAATTGATGGTTTGGGTGATTTAGTAAAAATAGTTGGGCGGTTTTCCAAAGTTTAATTTGCTTGTTTCTGGTGACGGCTAACAGGCCATCTTGGTCGATGTTATGGAACGATCGGGTCTTGACTTCAATGAATATCAGATCGCCGCTTCTGTTTAGCGCAATGATGTCAATCTCGCCTAGTACGCAATGCCAGCGTTGGGCCAAGACTTTTCCCCCTTTGGCCAGAATCCATTGAGCGACCAGATCTTCGCCCGATCGTCCGAGTTCGTCTGTTGCGGGCATGATGGTAAAGTTTAGTATTGATCTTATCGTTGAGAGTGGTTAGTGATCATGGTCAGAGCGCACATTCTGGATTATTGCCGTCAACAAATCCGTTGTCTGTTTCAAGTCGTCATGACGATCGTCATTGTGGGGACGGGGCTGGTTTGGGGAAATGCCGAAGCTATTGCGGATGACTATACAAAAGATGTGCTAATTCGGGTGGATATGTCTGGCAAAGACTTGAGAGATTCTCAGTTTAACCATACCAATTTGCGAGAGTCGAATCTAAGTAATACCAACCTACATGCCGTAAACTTGTTCGCCGCAAATTTAGAATTTGTTAACCTATCGGGGGCGGATTTAAGTTTTGCGACCTTGGAAAGTGCCCGGATTACCGATGCGAATCTAAGCAATGCCAACTTAGAAGGTGCGTATACCTCCAATGCAAAGTTCGATCGGTCCAACATTGAGGGTGCAGATTTTACAGACGTAGACATGCGAGAGGATATTCGTAAAGACTTGTGTAAGGTTGCTTCCGGCGTAAATTCTAAGACAGGGCGCGCAACTCGGGAAACACTGTTTTGTGATTACTAGGTGCTGTGATACTAGGTGCTGTGATACTAGGTTTTATGATTACTAGCATTTTGCCTAGTTGGTGCATTGCGAAAATTCCACAATGTTCTCGTCGCGTTTGATATTGATATTGCAGTCCCCAAAAAAGTCGTGCCCCAAAAGTGCCTCGGTCCCGATCGCAACGGGCAATCCCTGAATCAAATTGTCGCCGATACCAATGGATTCCACATAGCCCACTTGAAACTCGACTTCTCCGCTGGGTGTTTTGGCGGGGACGGATCGAACTGGCTTAACGTGGAGTATTTTAGACATAGATTCCGTGATCATCGTATTGCTAGCTCCCGTATCAAGCATCATTTCAAAGCTGACCGCTCCATTAAACATCACATCAATGATCGGGATATTGTTGCGATAGGATTTAATGATTGCTTGGTATTTAGATCCAGTGGCGATCGGATTTGAGCTAGGTTTGGGGGGGACGATTGCGACGGGTTCGGGAACGATCGGTCGTTCACTGGATTGCACTCGAAATTCTTTGAGCTTTGCCTTCGATCGCGCCACACCTTCTTCTAAGATCACTAAATTCTTCAGCGCTGCCGTTCGATTTACATCATTTTCTGGAATTTTTTGCATTAAATTTAACGCCGTTTGCCACTGAATTACTACCGCTTGCCAGTCTTCTACGGATTTTGCCTCTTGACCCAGTTGGGTTGCGGTTTGGGCAGTGGCGATCGCGGTTTGATAAAGAGGACTGGTGGCGATCTTCGTGGATTGGATGGGCAAGGGCGGCAGTGTCGGAATGGGGGGCGCGATCGTGTTGGGCGGCGGTGCGATCGTGGTTTGGCATCCGGTCCCGACAAGCATAAAAATAAGCGCTACGATCTGAAGGCGTAGACAACGAGAATGGACACGAAGGCGACGCTTGGAATTTAGACCGATAGGTAAGATCTGAAACGTCATAGAGGTAGAGAAATATAACCAGGAATCGGATTCAAATTCGACAATCCTCACTTGAGTGAATCACGTCTATGCAATAATGATCCGGATTTGTTTATTTTTGATCATCCTTTTATTCAGTTCTCTCTTTTTGTTCAGTCCGTTCATTGCAGGTAATCGCTAATGGTCTCCCTTTCTTCCGCCAAACCTGCGCTTTTAGTGTTGGCCGATGGTACTGCCTATCCAGGATTTTCCTTTGGTGCATTGGGGACAACGATCGGTGAGGTGGTTTTCAATACTGGAATGACAGGCTACCAAGAAGTGCTGACGGACCCAAGCTACAGCGGTCAAATGGTCACATTTACCTACCCAGAACTTGGAAACACAGGGGTTAATTCTGATGATGAAGAGTCCGATCGGCCCCATGTCAAAGGCGTGATTGCGAGAAACATTTGTCAGCGCCCTAGCAATTGGCGATCGTCTAAGTCATTACCTGAATATCTGATCCAGCATAATGTCATCGGAATTTACGGAATCGACACTCGATCGCTCACCCGAAAACTCCGATCGTCCGGGGCAATGAATGGTGCGATTTCCACAGAAATTTTGGATCCAACAGAGTTAGTTCTGCAGGTCCAAGCGGCTCCCAGTATGGCCGGACTTAATCTCGTTAAAGCCGTGACAACGACGCGAACCTATGAATGGACCGAGCCGACTGAAGCGCAGTGGGAATTCAGTGAGATCGCCGCAAAATCGACTGCAAAATCCCTAGAAATTGCCCCAGAATTTACAGTAGTGGCCCTCGACTTTGGCATCAAGCGTAATATTTTGAAGCGACTTGCTAGCTATGGCTGCCGTGTCATTGTCGTGCCTGCGGATACGTCCGTCGAAGAAATTTTGAGCCATAATCCTGATGGTATTTTTCTCTCCAATGGACCCGGTGACCCGGCTGCCGTCCTGGAAGGTATTGCTACAACCCGATCTCTACTGGACTCCGGTAAGCCCATCTTTGGGATTTGTATGGGCCATCAGTTGCTGGGGTTAGCCCTAGGTGCGGAGACCTTTAAGCTAAAATTTGGCCATCGAGGTCTTAATCATCCCGCAGGCTTAACCGAAAAAATCGAAATTACCAGTCAAAATCATGGTTTTGCGATTGAGCCGGATAGTTTAGCTCTCGATCGGCTGGAGATTACCCACTTAAATCTAAACGATCGAACCGTAGCGGGCCTTAAACACAAGACTTTGCCGATATTTTCTGTGCAATATCATCCTGAAGCAAGTCCTGGTCCCCATGATGCAGATTATCTCTTTGAACAATTTGTCAGCACATTTAGAAAAAACAGTGTATACTAGCTCGTTGAATTAATAGATATCGAGTTGTAAGACATCGAGCTAGGAGGCGCGCTATTCCTGAGCAACTGACCTTGACTGTTAGCCTAAGAGGCACGCGTGACGTCAAGGATAATTACCAAATCTTTCGCCTTGCCGGATTACTGGACGCATTTTCTGAAGCAATCTTCCGTAAGGTTGTGGCTAAATGCGTTGACGATAGCTTTAAGAATGTCATTTTAGATCTTTCACAGATTGACCTGATGGATAGTTCTGGCTTAGGGGCGATCGTTCAAATTTCTAAGAAGGTCACTTCTTCGGAAGGAGTTCTTAAAATTGTGACGAATGCCCGTGTGACCCAAACGTTGAAACTGGTGAAGCTTGACAAAGTTTTTTCCCTTCATCCTGATTTGGTGAGCGCGATTGAATCACTTAAGTCGGCTTAAATTGGCCTAACACCTTCTCTGTGGGATTGCTGTTAGTTCGCTGATTTGACCATCTGATGTAAATCGTTG
>JAYUEU010000100.1:0-12686 GCA_043739065.1 Synechococcales cyanobacterium
CAAACGCTTCCGCAAGCTAATCATTTTTAAAAGACCAATGCGAGAACCATGATCCTTTTTGTTGGTTTTGAGGTGACCGCTCAAACGATTGATGCGCTCGGTCAACATTGCAACCTGAACTTCAACGGACCCGGTGTCGGTCTCGTGTTTTTGGAAGTCAGTAATAATTTTTTGTTTGTCTTCTTGGACCAGTGACATGTCTCAGTTTCCTTAAAATAAAGATGTCGGCTATCCATATTACCACTGAAAGTCACCCCTCAATCTACTCAAAGCGAGCGTACTTTGCCGTTATCTCCGGCGGGTTCGGCATCGATTGGTACGCCACCTGTCGCATCACAGTCCAAGCCCAAAGCTGATCGCCCCAAGAAAAATGCCACCATTCATGATGATGCCGCGCAAACCCTGCACTAGTCATAACAAAATTTAAAAGCTGCCGATTTTGGTCAAACTGGTAGCCTGCCATAGTCCCGACAAAATAATCCGGGAACGATCGCGTCGAAATCTCATCAATCTCCGAACCCATATCGATCGCCTGCCCCAATTCATCCACCAGTGTCACATCCACTGCCGCGCCCGTACTGTGAGGTGGTGGCATCAATGGATCCAAATTAGGCACCGCCCAAAACTGATACACCTCTTGCAACGCCTGCGATCGTTCTAGTTCCGTCGCACCATTGGCCAACCCCTTCGCCGTCAAAAGTTCTTGCAACGTATAGTCCACCATGAATTGCTGCACCGCCACCGGACGATAGGCATCAAAAATCTGAATTCCCCAACCCGGTTTAATCGATCGCAATTTAGACTGTGCCTGTCGAAGTTTTTCCAAAACCCCCGATCGGACGTAGAACGGAGATCTGTCACCATAAGGTGCACCAATTTTTTTATAAGGATGCGGCGTAACTAGATCAAATTCTGGACTAGGAATAGGGACGATCGGCTCTGAACTGGGGACGATCGGGACAAACTGATAAGGCTTCATTAAATTCTCGATCAATTCTCAATTCGTCAATCTCTACGGTTTCTGAAAATCACTCGGGGGTCTAAAACTTTCCACAGGCAAATCACGCACTGCCTGCGACATAAAATTACGCCAAATCGGAGCAGCAACCCCGCCACCTGTCGCCCCAGACCCAAGAGTAGTATTGTCATCATTCCCAATCCATACAGCCGTCGCAAGCTGCGGCACCGATCCCACAAACCAAATATCTTTCTCAGACGACGTTGTTCCTGTTTTCCCCGCTGTCGGACGACCCAGCTGAGCCGGAACTCCCGTCCCGTGATTGACCACACCCTGCATCAATTCATTCGTCGCTGCTGCCGCCCAAGGATCTAGCACAAGTCTGAGCTTCGGACGATTGTCCAACACCATTCCGCCCTTGCTGTCTGTCACTTGAACAATCAAAGTTGGGTCGCTGTGCCAGCCATTATTCGCTAACGTTGCATAGGCCGTCGCCATTTCTAGCGGAGTCACGTCAACCGCACCCAACGGTAATGATATAACAGGCTCGATAGGACTCTTAATTCCCAAACTCCGACAAACTTCAATCACCTTATTCAAGCCGACTGCTTGACCCAATTTCACCGCCGGAACATTTCGCGACATCTCCAGCGCCCGCCGCAAACTCATGGCTCCCCCAAAACTCCGATCGTAATTCTGGGGATAATACATCTCATCACCATCTGGGTAGCCCACCGGACTATCCATAATGGTGGAATCCGGGACGTACTTCCCACTGGCAAGCGCCGTATAGTAGACGAATGGCTTAAAGGCAGAACCCGGTTGGCGATGGGCTTGGGTCGCTCGGTTGTACTCGCTCTTTTTATAATCAATTCCCCCCACCATCGCTTTTACATAATGAGTTCGGGGATCAACCGCCACCAACGCCATTTGATCCGCACCCGCTCGGTAACTCTGACGGACGGTTTCCTCTGCAACGCGTTGTAACTTCGTATCGATCGAACTCTGAATCCGTAGTCCACCTTTGAGAACGGTATCGCGGCCAAATTTTTTCTCGACTTCCTTAACGATCGCCTCCGTCACATAGGGCATTTCACTGCTTTGGAATGATGTGATTTTGCCAAGCTTTATTTTGTAATCGCGCGCCTGCTTTTCTTCTTTTTCCGTAATCCATTTCAGCTCTCTCATCCGTTGCAATACCACATGCTGACGGGCAGTCGCAGCCTTCATATTTCTAAACGGACTGAGATCTTCAGGCGCTTGAATGATACCTGCCATCATTGCGGACTCAGCCAGATTCAAATCTCGTACAGATTTACCAAAGTAGCTCTGAGAAGCGGTTTCTGCTCCATAGTTATTATGTCCCCAGTAAATTTGATTAAGATAAAGCTCTAGAATTTCATTTTTTTTAAAGACCTGCTCCACTCGCAAGGCTAGGACCGCTTCAGCGAGTTTTCGGGTAAACGCACGTTCAGGCGTTAGAAATAAGTTTTTAACCAATTGCATGGTCAGCGTAGACCCACCTTCACTGGTTTCACCTCGGCTAAAGTTGGCTTTCAAAGCACGACCCGCCGAAGTGACATTAACCCCTTTGTGGGAATAAAAAAAGCTATCTTCGATCGCCATCACCGCTCGTTTCAAATGTGGCGAAATTTCATCTAATGGCACCACTTCCCGATTCGCTTCCCCATGCAAACTCGCCAGGTGCTTACCCTTCACATCATAGATATACGTCGTCTCGCTGGGGGTATAGTTGCGTAAAATTCGGACATCGGGCAAGTTCTGAAAACTAATCGCTAAGCCCACTAAGCCCCCCGCCACTAGTGAGCTGCTCAACATCAACACCCCAATTAGCGTTGCACCCGCCACTTTACCCACCCCGCCGACAAATTGAGCGGTCGATTCGTTTTCGTTGTTGTTGTGGGATAACGTATTCGACGACACGGCGGCTCTCTCTAGATGACAGGATGGGTTAAAGCTTGAGATAGGATAGACACAACCGATAGCAAGCACAATCTATGGTAGACGCAACGATCGTTGTACGCTACATATATTGCTTAGAATTTTCTAAAGTCTCGAATTACTAAAGTTAGGATAGTCGAACATTTAATTCTTGACAAAAGTCTTATTAACCATATTTCCCTTTAATTTATAGTAGTCTGATCTAAGAAAAGACGGGCAATGCACTGCCTGATTTTTAGGCTGATACTTATTCCATTTTCGGAGCCACCTACATTCCCATGACTTCTTCCTTTGGCTGGCTACATCGAGGTACTCATGAAATTTTCCCGTCTGGCGATGGGACGAGTGCCAATGAAAATTTAGAGCAGCGTATTCTCCAAAGCGAGCGGCCTCTGCGAATCAAAATGGGCATCGACCCCACCGGATCCGATATTCATTTGGGCCACAGCATTCCCGTACGCAAGATGCGATCGTTTCAGGATGCAGGTCACACGGCTGTGCTGATTATCGGCGACTTCACGGCTCGGATTGGCGATCCTACAGGCAAGTCTGAGGTCCGCAAGCAGCTTACAGAAGAACAAGTCAAACTTAATGCCCAAACCTATCTAGCGCAAGTTCGCCCGATTTTGGATTTTGATACGCCGGGACGCTTAGAAATTCGCTACAACTCTGAGTGGTTGGCGGGAATGGATTTAACCAAGATTTTAGAACTCTTGGGCACTATGACCGTCGGGCAAATGATCGCAAAAGAAGGGTTCAGCGATCGATACGACAAAGGAAACCCGATTTTCCTGCATGAATTTCTCTACCCATTAATGCAGGGCTACGATTCAGTCGCCATCGAATCGGACGTGGAACTTGGCGGCACAGATCAAAAATTCAACATTGCTGTTGGTCGAGATTTACAGCGACACTTTGGAATGCGGCCTCAGTTCGGGTTGTTGATGCCTATTTTGATTGGAACCGATGGATCTCAAAAAATGTCGAAATCGCTGGGCAACTATGTCGGGCTGAATGAAGACGCACTCACAATGTATTCCAAACTAGAAAAAACACCTGACGCACTTCTAGAAAATTACATCACCCTCCTCACCCAACTGGACTACACCCAGCTTTCGGACAATCCCCGCGACCAACAAAAAATCTTGGCGCTAGACGTGGTGAGTCAATATCACGGCATGGCAGCGGCCCAACAAGCACAAGCAGATGCAGCAAATTTGATTAGTGGCTCAACTGAAGCGGATTCAGTACCAGAATTTTCGGTGAGCACAATCGAGTTTCCAGCCAAAATCTTCTTTGTGACGAGTGCTTCAGGTCTCTGTAAAACGAGTTCTGACGCGAGACGACAGATTCAAGGCGGGGGCGTGAAATTGAATGGTGAAAAGGTAGCCGACCCGAATTTCATCTTTGAAAAATCATCCGATTTAATCGGTCAAGTGTTGCAATTTGGTAAGAATAAGTTCGTGCGATTTGTACCCTAAGTGCCCGCTAACCAATAGCGATCAATTCACTCAGAGAATCATAACTATTAAATTAAATTTATCAATACCGATCGATCCTTGCATAACCTCCAAGTCGCAGGCGCTAGGACAGCCTATTACACTAGAATCACGATGAGCATTATCACAACGAAACCCTATCCTATTCTTTACGCTTCCCTGATCTCGATCGCATCTCTTCTTGTAACCCTTCCCGCTCGTGCAGATACGGTAAAAGCGACTTGTAGTTATACACTCAATCGTTCTAATGAAGCTGAAGTTAGTATGCCTTGCTTCTTTTATCAATCACAAGGCCATATTGTTTTAACTTGGGATGATGGAGTTGTCAGTGACTTTATGCCTGAACCCGGACAATCAATGGTTTATCGAGACCAAAATGGCGGAATAGTCTATCGTCGTATTGGAGGGGATGGAAGAAATAGGTTCAAAATGGAAAAAGGAACTATTTCTGTTTTGTTTAGGCAGAGGTAATTGCCTATGATGAGCAATTTTTTAGACGCTCAAGAAAAATAGCCCATCTTAATTTTTAAATAGCATTTTTAGATATTGTTCTAGAAAATCTGTTTTATTTCTTATGTATGTGACATGATCAAGATCGATCGTTAAATAGATCCAGCTTGAATTCACGCATTATGGTGTTTTTAACACTTCAGAGTCCCGTAATTTGGGTCTCACACTGGCGTAATTCTCTGAATTCTCCTACGATCGTCATCCTCACCACTTTTGCATTCTGTAATTTTCTATGCAATCTGACAGCACCAGTTCGGCGGATCCCCTTCAAGAAGAGTCTTCGTTTGAAGCCCTCTCACTAGAAAGCAACTCGTTCGCCTTAGATCGTCCGATCCTTGACTTTCCACCCAATCTAAATGGGGTTGGCTTTAGTGGGAAAAGTGGCAATGGAAATAATAACTATGCTCAAGAATATCGGGTTCCATCGCCCTACGACACATTGAGATCTCCTGAACAAGAGCAAAAAATTGACCAATTTCGCAAGACTCTAGAACGGCACCGAGGTGAACGTCAGGTGATCGTGTTGCAGGATTTCCCCGATCCTGATGCGCTATCTTCGGCTTGGACCTATAAGCTAATCGCCCAGAAATTTGATATCCCTACAGACATTGTCTATGGTGGCACTCTCAGCCATCAAGAAAACATTGCCTTAGTCAAACTAACGGGGATTCCACTTCAGCGCTGGACAGTCCAAGCGGTCAAAACCAAAGACCTGTCTGTCTATCGTGGTGTCGTCCTAATCGACAACCAAGGCACAACTAGTCAGCTCATGGGCGCACTGCGAGAGGCGAATGTTCCCATTACGGTCATCATCGATCACCACAGTTTGCAGGATGATCTGACCGCAGAATTTGTGGATATTCGGACCCATGCGCGGGCAACAGCGACCATCCTGACCCAATATATCCAAGCGGGACTAATCAAACTCGACAGCAATATCTCCGAGCATGTCAAATGTGCTACGGCATTGATGCATGGATTACGATCGGATACTAACCGTTTGATGCAGGCGCAAGAAGAAGATTTCTTAGCGGCCGCTTACATCAGTCGTTTTTATGATACTCAGCTTCTGAATACGGTCCTACAATCCGCTCGATCGCGTCCGGTGATGGATGTAATTGAACGATCGCTGAAAAATCGCACGGTCCAAAATAATTTCTCCATTGCAGGTGTGGGGTTCTTGCGGTACGACGATCGCGATGCTATTCCTCAAGCGGCTGATTTTTTGGTCACAGAAGATAACGTTCATACGGCTGTGGTCTACGGCATTGTCCATGATGAAAGCGAAGAAGTGGAAATTGTCGTGGGATCCCTACGAACCAACAAAATTACTCTTGATCCTGATGAATTCCTTAAGGAAGCCTTTGGTCAGGATGCTCAGGGCCGATTCTTTGGTGGAGGACGATCGCAGGCGGGCGGGTTTGAAATTCCTATCCGTTTCCTATCTGGCTTTGCCGAAAATAATGAATATGCCAAATTAAAATGGAATATTTACGATACCCAAGTCAAACAGAAACTGCTCCGTTTAATTAACCCCGAACAGAACTATCCCAAAGGAGTGAGCTGAGAATAGGGAATGGGGAATTGAGATAAGGCGATCGGTCTTCAAATTCATTGAAATTTTCCCGTTTTTAGTTCTCCCTTGTAAATAGACTTGAGATGTTGTTTTAAAAATGTTGTTTTAAAATTTATGATTGAAATCTATTTGATCCGCCATGGATTAGCAGGGCAATTTGGGGATTTTGAAGATGATTCTTTGCGGCCACTTTCTGAAATTGGCGTAAAGAAAACAACCAAAGTTGCACAACGACTTAAAGAATTAGGATTACAGTTTGATGTGATTCTCACAAGTCCCTATGCCCGATCGATGGAAACAGCCATCATTCTCCAATCGATCGGGCTATCTGAGACGCTTGAAACCCTTGATGACTTAAAGCCAGCGGGCGATATGGAATTTCTGATTGAACAATTACAAAGTATTCGTGAACGAGTTCAACGCCTTGCGATCGTCGGTCACGAGCCAGACTTAAGTCGATTGGCCGCACAGTTAGTATTTGGGCAGAGTTGTGACAATTTAGTCCTGAAAAAAGCAGGTGTAATTGGACTTAATGCACCTACAAATGTGGATTTGACGGGCCAATGTCAATTATTTTGGCTCAGCCCTCCCCGATTGTTGCTAGGTTAATTTACTTTTTAACATTAGACGGACCAAAGAACGCTCTGTAAATCTGATGGACGATCGGCACCGCTGATTCTGCACCAAAACCACCATTTTCAACCACCACCGCGACTGCAATTTGCGGATTCTGCACGGGACCATAGCCAACATACACCGCATTATCGGCCCCAGTAGTGACTTCTGCGGTTCCAGTCTTGCCCGCTGTCGGGGGAATTGATCCGTCATTTAGACTCTGACCCGTACCTTCATGCACCACGGCAACCAGTCCTTCTTTCAAAATCTTTAGGGTGCTTGGATAGAGGCCAGTATCCTCCGGCTGCATCTGGGGAAGGTTGGTTTGGTTCGCCAGAAGATGCGGTTTGACCCGTTTACCCCCGTTTGCAATAGTGCTAATCATAACGGCCATTTCCAAGGGAGTTACCTGCACTAATCCCTGACCGATCGCCGTCGTCACAGCATCGCCAGCATACCAAGGCTCTTTATAATCCTTTTCCTTAGAAGCAGGCGTCGGCAAATAGCCACCAGGGCCGCCGCCATCAAGATCTAGTGGACTTCGGGTAATGCCAAGAGTTTGCCCCCATTTTTTAATTACTTCTGGCCCGATCTCCAAACCCACTTGATAGAAAAATGTATTACTACTCACGGCCAACGCTTCTTTAAATCCAATAGTTCCATAACTACTGCCATGCTCATGGAATATAGTCCCACCAACATTGATTGAATCGAAGGTGGGGAGCGTAGAATCCGGTTCAAATTTACCAGATTGCAAGGCCGCTACGGTAGAGACAATTTTAAAGGTACTGGCGGGTGGATAGGCTTGCAATGCCCGATTGAGCAAGGGTTTGTCGTCAGATTGTAAGTTGTCCCAATCTCGCTGAGAAATCCTACGGGTAAATAGATTTGGATCGAAGGTTGGGGCACTCGCGATCGCAAGAATGGCCCCAGTTTTGATATCCATAACAACCGCTGCACCACGGCGACCGGCCAGCCCCAATTCTGCTGCTTTTTGTAATTTGAGATCTAGGGTCAATTGCAACGGTTGACCTTGAACAGGTTGCTGTATTCCGAGCACCTGTAATTCCTTACCTGTCGCATCTACTTCAATTAAACGATTGCCCCAGGTGCCACGTAGTTCGTCATCTGCCGATCGTTCAATCCCCATTTGTCCAACAATCATTCCCGCTGGAAAACCAGGATGCTTTTTAACATCTTCTGCTGTTGCTTCACCAATGTATCCCAACAAATGGGACGCCATTGCCCCATTGGGGTATATGCGACTAGCATCGGACTGAATTTCTAAGCCGGGAATACGGGGTCCTTCGGCCAACACTACAAAGGCTTCGGGTTTTAGATTGCGATAAACTCTTACAGGCACATCCGATTGGTAACCCGCCTTTTCTAATTCACCTAAAACCTTATTGGGTTCAATTGACAAGGTTTTCCCAAGATACTCAGCGGTTTTTTTCCATTCCGCCTCAGATTGCTCACGAGGATAAAGGTACAGCGATCGGGTAATTTGGTTCGTCGCAAGCACTTTTCCAAAACGATCCACGATTTTGCCCCGATCGGACACAATGGGGATGGGACGAATGCGATTATTTTGAGCGCGATCGTAATAATAATTGCCCTGGACAATTTGAAGCTGGACCAGCCGCAACATAATAAAACTGAGAGAAACGGTCGCCACTCCTAGCAAAATCGGGGCACGATTTCCTCGTGATAACTTTGACTTAACCCGAAATCGACTGGGATGTACCCCCAAACTAAACTGTCCAATTGCCATGGTAAAACGCCGCTTTCAACTATGTGATATTAAATATCCTCATTGGTTATAACGCAGATTCCAGACCCTTATCATAAGGATTTTTTAACCACAGGACTAATTTTCAAACGGGATCACGAAATTTTAGTTTTTCGAGCATGAATTAGTGGTTTTGGACTCAATTCACCATTCTATGAAGTTCTGAATTTCTAGAACCCACTGGATTAATTCGTGGAGGAGTGAGGAGGCCAGACTAAGATTTTGTTGTCGTGCTTGCTGTTCTAGTTGGCCTGCTATTTGGGACATGGCTCGAAACCCCATGTTGCCACTAGAGCCTTTGAGTTGATGGCCAATATATTCAACCTGGCGGATGTCTTGAAGGGCGATCGCATCCGCTAACAACGTTAAGAGCGTCTTTGTCTCTACAAAAAACAGCTTCATTAGCTCCATCTCAAACTCTCGATTCCCTTCCGATAGCTGAGTGAGTTGATTCCAGTCGATCGCAAGCATGGCCTTAGATGTTGTGGACGATTTAACTCTTGTCTGATTGAGGGATTTTATAAGCATTGAAACACATTCTCACAGGCAGGTGTTATCTTCAAAATCCCCAAACCTTAGGATGATGATGCCATTAATTTTCCTGAGATTCGGGGATGAACTCTAAGAGAAATTAGTAGATCTATCCGAGAATTCACTGATTTTTTAAATAGAGCACCCCTCTTTGGTAATTAGTAGATCTCCCGTGGGCATCTTGAAACCAAACCAATCCTATGGAGATCGCCTCAGTATGAGCCAGCACTCGACATTATCGCTCTCCACTAAAGATGTCATTCACATTGAAGGCTTTCAGGAGAATGCATCTTTATTTAAAAATGAATCGACTCTTCGGATCCAGACGATTTTACAGCAGCTTCAGACTGCTTGCACCGAGTCTGGCATGGGTCTTTCCGAAGTTAATGCGCTGATGCAACAAGGAATTCCCTGTGAAGTCTTGCAACCCGGTGCTGCTGATTGGCAAGTGGGTCGCATTCGTTTGAGCTTGGAGTTTCAACTCGGTACGGCAGTGAGTAGCGAAACTCCGATCGCGGGCAGTGTAGGATTACAATCCAATGCGGTCGGGGCAGCTCCGAGGGTCTACGATCGGCCAGAGGTAATTGCAGCATCCGTCAGTGCGGCATCCGTCAGTACTTTAGCTCCAGCGATCGGGCTTGAAAATCCCGAAATGCCTGAAGCCGTCGAAATGCTTGAAATGGATGACGATTTTGCCTTCGACTCGGCAGATCTAGGTAGCACTGATTTGGATTTAGGCTTAGATTCAGGACTTAATGCAACTAATTTCGGGATCACCGATTTAGATGCTGGTTTGATGGATGACCTCATGGAGTCTGAGATTGATGATGCGTTTGGCACAGAAGGTCTGAACACAAATCTCAACTCCAATCTAGGTATGGAGCAAAACTCAGAAATCGGGATGATGGACGATCTCAATGATGCGTTTGGTGAAGACTTGGACTTAGGCGAATTCGATGACCTGTCTGAAATGATGCCAGATTCCAGTCTTGAAGAAAGTGTCAATACCAGTTTAGATCTCTCAGATCTTTCTGGCATGGATGAATTGGGCGACGACCTAACTGACGACTTATCATTTGATCTAGATAGTCAAACAGTGGGTTCGGCAGATCTCAACGCATTGGATAATCCTTGGGATTTGAACAATGATTTGGACGAAATGCTTTTGAAGAATGGAGTACTTTAGATACACACCTCAACAAATACAGACTTCAACGTGATTTTAAGCTTAATCATTAATTATTCTTGCTTTGACCAATAATTACATTTTCCAACCATAAATTTCAAGGCCGGTGAAAACCACTGGCCTTTTTTATTATAAATTTTACCTGTAATCTTATTTGCTCCAAGTCACAATAGCGCTGCCCCAAGTTAAGCCTGCACCAAAGCCTGCAAGTGCCAAGGTATGACCGGGCTGAATTCTGCCATCACGCACAGCTTCATTGAGGGCAATCGGAATAGAAGCAGCGGAGGTGTTGCCGTAAGTTGCTAAGTTACTGATGACTTTTTCGGGAGCAATCTTCAGACGAGTGGCAACGGCATCAAGGATTCGCTGGTTAGCTTGATGCAACACGAACCAATCTATGTCGGATTGAGTTAGACCTGCTTCAAAGAGTGACTTTTCAATAATTTCTGGGACTTTTCGCACCGCAAACTTATAAACTTCTTGGCCATTCATCGTAATGGGACTAAAGCCGCCTTTAATTACAACAACATCTTCAGACAGTTCCTGGGAATCTTCGATGATTTTCAGATTGAGGCAAGCATTCTGGCTGCCATCGGTACGAAGCTGAAATCCCAACAGTCCATCGACAGTATGAGCTTGAATCACAACGGCCCCAGCTCCATCACCAAATAAGACACAAGTGCGCCGATCGTCCCAATTGACCCAACGGGATAAGATGTCGCCGCCAATTAAAACAATATTTTTAAAGGTGCCCGTGCGGATATACTGCGCTGCCGTCACCAAGCCAAACACAAACCCGGAACAAGCAGCGGTCAGATCAAACGCGATCGCCTGCCTTGCCCCGATCGATGCCTGAATCACGCCCGCCGTCCCAAACAAATCATCCGGCGTAGACGTTGCCAACAAAATTAAATCCACGTCATCAGCAGCCAATCCCGCCATTTCAAGCGCCTGCAATGCTGCTGCAGCACCCAATGACGCAAGGGAGTCTCCCGGCATGGCTAATCGACGGCTCCGAATGCCCGTTCGACTGGCGATCCATTCGTCAGAGGTTTCAACAAAACCACTCAATTCATCATTTGAGACTGATTGCGTGGGGGATGCCGCGCCGCATCCAGTAATGGCAAGTCCAACCCGTTCCAAGATGCGGTTCTCCTTTGTTAACTAAACAAAACAACTCGACAAACGTTGACGAAACGAACAATAGGCAAAAATGAACGTGAGGTGAGTATACGATCGTAACCCTACATTATGTAGTTGGGCGCTGTACTAATCTCAACACTGGGCCTCAACATTCGCTTTCAACGACGGTCGTAGCGATGTAACTGGACTGAATCCGCTCTAAAACGTGATTATCCACGGCTTCTTTGGCGAGCCTAATTCCACTGAACACAGTTCCCGCCTTCGAGCTGCCATGGCCAATAATGCAAATTCCTGCCACCCCAAGCAGCAGCCCACCTCCATGTTCAGCGTGATCAATGCGACTCTTAATCCGCTTTAAGTTATGCCGCAAAACAACGGTCCCCAGCTTACCACGCTTACCTCGGGGCAGTTCTTCCTTGAGAATTTGAAGCAAAATATCACCGACTGCTTCTGCAAATTTAAGCAATACATTGCCCACAAAGCCGTCGCATACGACCACATCAAATTGCCCAGACAACACATCACGGCCCTCAGCATTGCCCGCAAAGGGGATATTTGGATTGGCTCTTAGAAGCTGATTGACCGCTAATGCGAGTTCATTGCCTTTACACTCCTCTTCGCCAATATTCAACAGACCCACACGGGGTGCAGGATTGCCCAAGACATATTGAGCATAAATAGTTCCCATGAGGGCAAATTGCTCTAGATACTTGGGCCGACAGTCAACATTCGCGCCGACATCTAAAACCAATACGGACTTACCTGGAATCATGGTCGGAAGAACAGCCCCGATCGCTGGCCGATCGATTCCTTTCAAGCGCCCCAGGCGCAACAGAGCCGCTGCCATTGCCGCCCCAGAGTGTCCGGCGGAAAACACAGCATCCGCTCGTCCCGATTTAACTAGATTCATGGACACA
>JAYUEU010000101.1:0-4019 GCA_043739065.1 Synechococcales cyanobacterium
GCAGTCTCTTCAAAGGTGACAAATACGCCCGAATCATCAAAATGCTCAATGCCGTTGTACAAAAATTGCATGGCGAGCAGAGTTTTCCCCGTCCCCGACGTGCCGCTAACGAGACTGGTTCGGCCAATGGGGAACCCACCATGGCTAATGTCATCGAAGCCCTCGATCATCGTCCTTATTTTTTGGACTCCTAATGATTCAAGATTTTTCTTCGGTCCGGATTGAGAAATCGGTTCCATAAAACTTGTAGTTCTTTTCGCTAAATTATATTGATAATGGTTATGGCGCTATATTCTACAAACCTTACCACTGTTTAATGATGGTTAATGCTGGGGAAGGTCTAACCATAGATTCGTCTCGTTTAATGGCGTTTTATCTCGTTAATTAATATTTTACGATCGTCTTTCTGGCGGGTAGTCCGCTACTATTTAACGATGATTATTGTTCTTCCCAAGCTTTATTTTGGTCGTCTTGAAGCTCTTCATAAAGCAAGTCTAATCCAATTAGAACTCGTTCACGATCGCTCAGATCACCAATAATCCGTCGTACTGGTGGAGGCAATATTTTGGCGAGTGTGGGAGTGGCCAGAATTTTATCTTCTTCTGCTAGTTGAGGATTTTTAAGCACATCAATAACTTTCAGGGCATACACCCCTTGAAATTCCTGTTCCAAAATTTCGTTTAGGGTCTTGAGAGCCTGGAGTGAATTGGGTGTATTTCCGGCTACGTAGAGCTTGAGAACGTAAACTTTTCGAGGGTTTTGCATGAATGGTCTCTACAGGAACGCGGGATTGATGGATTCCTTGGGAATCGATCGACGATACATTTCACAGAGGTGCGCCAGGGTGTCGATGAGAGTCAACCGATAATCTAGAACGATGTCTTCACTGCGGCCTTCTAATTTTAGCTGCTTCATAAATTCATCCATTACCTCCATGTGTATCTCTACCACCTGCGACACGGGCAGATCCGCAAAGAAGGCCATATCAATGTAGGCATCAATCTTCTGATTAATATCTCCGTATGCATTGAAATATCCCAATACAATACCGCGATACTCTACTTTGAGTTCTGCTAAAACTTCCAATTGTTCCTCTGGAGGAAGGTTTCGTAGGTAGGCTTTTGGGTTGCGCTTGTAGTAGACCCCGAGATAGCCAAGGCGTTCCTTTAGTTTTTCGGTGAGTCTCTGTTGTTTGTTGATTAGGGAAGCTTGGGCCTCTTTGAGTTCGGAATTTTCTGGTAGATAGCCGCCCATTTCTGCTCCTAGCTCATCTGTCATATCGGTCTCGGCTAAAATTCCGGTTGGGGAAAGATGCAGAAAGGCTTCGATCGCTTCATTCAGCGCTATTGCCACGGTGTCAAGCCGATCGAAGGTCAAGCGAATTTCAGCTTTGTGGTATAGGATAGTCGGGACTTTGGAGGCTTTGTCTTGAAGAATGACGGTTGGCAATAAGGTGACATGTTCACTGAGCCAACTGATAAGACCGCGTAGGGCTGGACTTTCCTGAAGCACGAGGCAATCAATTTGTTGCGCACTTTTTTCTAAAATTCGGAGGAGTTCGGCCTGGGATTGAGGTTGAATAAGGGTGTAACTTGCTACGGGTAAAAAATCGGTTAAGCGATCCCAGTACGATCGTCCCGCTAAAAAACAACATACGGAGAGCTTAGCCTCAGGAGTGTAGGATGCAGAAATGGGATCAGTAAGATCAGTCACGATAAAATTAACTTTTTTTTAATATCTGTATTCAACATCTTAAGTCTGAAGTGATCATAACGGTTTTTGAAATAGGGATGAAACACCGAGATAATAGTTGCCCCTGATCTTTTACTCAATTTATATCTGATTTTTATTAATATCCATCCGTTCCATGGTCCCTGCGTGCTATGAACCCTGTTTTTTACTCTGGTGACTGGCCAGAGCTAACTCTAGTGCGGTTACTGGAAGCATTGCCTTTGCCGTCCCTGCTGTTGTATGGAGATTCACCCGATCGGACTTATCCCAACCCTGCTTGGTCTAAATTTGTGGGTGAATTTGTGGATGCGTTTGCGGTTGAGAGTTTGGATCATTTGCTTGGGGTGGGATCTGTTTTCCCGGCGACTTGTGTGCAGACTTGGCAGACGAAACGGGGAGAGTCACGGCAAATTCAGGTGACTTGGCAGCCGATCTCGTCCGATAGTCTTTCATGGATGATGTGGCTAGAAGATGTAACGGAAGGGTTTCTGTTGTCAAAACGTAGTCCAATTAGTTTGAACCCAGGTGTAGCGCTCCCTTTACTAAACCATCCGTCCTCTCAAATTCCCAAGCGTGAAATTGCGATCGATGCCGAGATAGTGCAAGTCAATCGATTAAAAGATGAGTTTTTGGCCTGTGTGAGTCATGAATTACGATCGCCTTTAACCGCGTTGTTGGGATTGTCGAAGCTGCTGCAAGACCCAATGATGGGCGAATTGAGCGATCGGCAGCGGCGCTATGCCCAGTTGATCCATCGCAGCGGCAAACAGCTTATTAGTATTGTCAACGATATCCTCGACTTTACCCGGATGGAAACCGGGCATCTAGACCTGCATCCTAGTTCAGTGGACCTAGCCCAAGTTTGCCGCAAAGCCCTTGATCAAGTTCAGCACCATTCTCCCGATGCTGTACCCGATGCCTCTGAGCAGCCTTGGCCTAGCTTTACGATGACCATAGAGCCAGGACTAGAGTCTTTGGTGGCGGATCCAACGCGTCTTCAGCAGATGTTGCGTCATTTGATTTCCAATGCCCTGAAATTTACGAGCAGTGAGGGAATGGCTGGACTGCGGGTGAGTCGTTGGGAGGGTTGGGTTGCCTTTACCGTGTGGGATACAGGCATTGGAATTCCGGCGGATAAGCAACATTTGATTTTTCAGAAATTTCAACAGCTCGAAAATCCCATGACGCGTCAGTTTGAGGGGACGGGGCTGGGGTTGGTGCTGACTCAGCGATTGGCTCGGCTCCATGGTGGCGATGTTACCTTCAGCTCGCGTCCGGGGAAAGGCAGTGAATTTACCTTGCTATTGCCGCCCACGCCGCCGATCGCATCCCTTGAACCCCTACGAAATCTTCTCTCTCGTCCGCCCCTGCCAACTCACCCGAATCGGATGGTATTGGTGGTGGAGTCGAGTTTGAGAAATCTAGAAGACTTGACGGAGCAACTCACGGAACTAGATTATCGAGTTGCGATCGCTCGGTCTGGAACAGAAGCCCTAGAAAAAGCCCGTAAACTTCAACCCTGTGCGATTTTGATCAATCCATTTTTACCCATGCTGTCGGGTTGGGATGTGTTGACGCTGTTAAAGTCTGATAGTGCTACTCGACATATTCCGTTGGTCGTGACGGCGACCCGATCGGAACAACAGCGAGCCTACGGAGCCTCTGCGGACGGATTTTTGCGAATTCCGATTTCACCACGATCGTTGATGCTGATGTTAGAGCGCGTCACCATGGTCCCCGAAACTCCGCCCCCGGAAGTGCGACCCCCATCTCGGACCCTGTTGTGTCTGTATCTTCAAGAACTCCAACCCGAACATTACTCCATGGAAATGGCAAGTGAGCAGAGTCCAACCCCGATTTTGCAGGCTAATCATTACCGAGTGATTGAAGCTTATGACGCAGAGCAAGCCGAAATGTTGGCGCGGGTCTGGAAACCGAATGCAGTGATTTTGGTCGGTTCTCAGTCTCGACCTTCTATGGTGCTCAATCAAATTATCCAGCAAACCTATTTAGCTTCGTTGCCGATCGTCACTCTAGATCCAGCACTTTCCCAAGCCGCTCAGCAGATTTCTGGGTTAGCGGTGTTTTCCTGTCCGCAATTTGCTCAAGTGCCGACGGCGGTGTTGCAGACAATTAATGTGGCGATCGGATTCGGTGGGCGGCCATCGGTGTTGATGGTGGATAGTGCCCAGTGGTCTGATGTTGAAACGTCTAAGTCCTCTAAGTCATCGGAATGGCTTCAAGCGTTGATGCAGTATCTTCAGACCGCAGGATTACGGGGACGACTG
>JAYUEU010000102.1:0-5836 GCA_043739065.1 Synechococcales cyanobacterium
AGCAATACATTCAAATGTAAAAAAGCTCAATCCTACAGGGGTCAGGGCATTTATAGTTTTAAGCGCTGCTTCTGTTGGGGCGAGATTTAAATGGAAGAGCGCAGCAATGCTAGATAGAATTAGGAGTGCGATCGATTTGAAGCTAAATAGTAAAAAAAGCTGAATAAACACACCCAACATCAGAAGTTGAAGGCGACGACGATTCCAATCTTGTTGGGCAAACTGCCAATCTTCAATTCGCCAATCTGGCGGTGCCCCGATCGCCCGACCCAGTTGAAATGTAATCCAAGTTAAGGCCAACAGCAATGGAATATATTGCGGCTGAAGCGACGCATAAAATAACAAACTCGCGATAACCAAAACCCACATTTTGAGATGGGTTCCAGAGACTGACCAATAAATACCCAGTGTCCCCAACAAAAAGAGGGCATAGGTCAAGGAGAGAAAGTTCATGAGAGACGCTAAATCTAGAGTGTGAATAGGTGTCTAGACAAGACCTGTAGTGTAGCTGATCGGTTGCAATCTGATCACAGAATTTGGATTAGACTAGATATAGATTTCAGCATTAATCCAGAGCATAGCCAATAGATAAACTGGCCCTAACCACGAACCAAGGCATTAAGTCCCAATGACATACTAAAGGAACGTTCAACTGTTCTGTGTCCTGTCGGCCTGTTTGGGAGAAATCCAACAGGGGCAGGGCAATTTTTTGGGTTTTTAACAACCGTTCTGAACAGACAGAGCCGTCGCGGAATGGGATAGATCTGTGCAATAGATCTGTGGGAATATGAATGCCGACCTTAAATTTATTAGATGAGTGGTGCGATCGATGAGTGACATTTTGCCAGAGAGTCAGATACAGGAGAGTCAGGAAGAGTTTTATGAGAATGCCCACGGTGAACAAGCGGGTGATTTTATTAAGCTGGACCAGTTTCTAAAGGTAGTGGGCATGGTGGGCACGGGCGGCCAAGGAAAAGTGTTGATCCAATCGGGCGAAATACGAGTGAATGGGACCATTGAAACCCGCCGAGGCCGGAAGCTTCGGAATGGAGATGTGGTGGAAGCGTTTGGGGAAGGTTATACGGTGGAACTGACCAGCGGTAATGATGCTTGGGCGTAGTTTTAGGGTGTAAAGGGTTGGGTGTGATTTTGGGTGACGCTTACGATCGCAATTTTAGTTTGGATTGGGATGTGATCCGTACCGACGGAGGGTAGTATCATCCGATCGGTCATCCAGTCTAAAATGATAATCTGGAATAGCGTTGAGCTAATTTGTAGTTGGGCTTGAACCCCCTTGATCCTTTGGAGAATTTCTCATGTATCTCACTTGGTTAGACAGCAATTCTTGGTTAATTGAATTGGGTGAGGGCGAGAAAACAACCCGAATTTTGATGGATCCTTGGCTGGTTGGGGATTTGATGTTTGGCAGTGCGAATTGGTTTTTCCGTGGATTTCGTAAACAAGACCGATCGATTCCAGAAGATATTGATTTGATTTTGTTATCTCAAGGGTTGGAAGATCATGCCCATCCAGCCACGCTTAAGGCATTAGACAAATCAATTCCGATCGTGGGTTCTTCGTCTGCTGCAAAAGTCGCTACATCGTTAGGCTTCACGCAAGTGACTGAACTCAAACACGATCGAGTTTTTGCATTGGATGGCAAAGTGAAAATTCAAGCCCTTGAAGGCTCTACTGTGGGTCCCGGAACAAAAGAAAATGCTTACGTGATCAAGGACTTAGTTCAAGGTACAACGTTGTATTACGAACCCCACGGGTATCATTCACCAAAATTGAAGCAAATTGGGGCGATCGATGTGGTGTTAACGCCTATGGTTGATTTGAAATTACCTTTGATCGGTGCATTCATTAAAGGCACATCCAGCGCATTAGAATTGGCGCAATGGGTTACGCCACAGGTCATGCTACCGACAGCAGCGGGCGGCGACATTAACTTTGAAGGATTGTTGATTAAACTATTAAAAGCAGACGGTGGTCCATCGCAGTTGCAAGAACAATTGATCTCAAAAGCGTTGAAAACTCGCGTCCTAGAACCTAAACCTGGAGAACGGACAGCGATCGTTTTAGAACCTGTAAAAACATCAGTTTAATTGGTGTTTGGGGGCGCGTTTCTTAAAATTATGAATGTGGCCCTTAGGTTTTAACGATCGCATCTGTCAAAAAACCCATAGTGCTTTGCTCTTGTAATACAGTGGTACGATGATTTGTACGTGCTGTATTGAGTGAAAAGTTTGATGCTGGCGTAATGTAATCATAGGCTTGTCTTTAATTCCTGCAAGGGGGCAGATTAAGGGAGGTAAGTTGTTTTGAATGGTTGACCAGGTGATTCGTAAATTCACTTGAAAGTATTCATGAGCCATGACATTCCTCATATCGCTCATTAGCCGCCAAGGAAGTTCAGGAACTAAAGCTTGAATATCAGCCGGAATATTAGTCGAGGCTTCGCCGATAACAATTAGGTCATAAAGAACCGCTTTGAGGCTAGTTTCGTTCTGGCTGAACTCCTGAAAACTCATGTCAGTCGTCCGAGTTTGGATACTGTCAATGGCATTAAGAATATCTTGAATGCGCTCTTTAGCAGATCTAGAAGACATGAATGGCTTCCTCCAAAATCGGTTGTCTGAGATGTTCTTTTAAGGCATCTACTGTACCGAGATCAACGGGGCATTGAAATAAATCTTCCAGATAATGTCTGATTTGGAAGAACTCGAAGAAGCCAACAGATTCGTCTAGTTCAACTAAAATATCTACATCACTTTGAAGGTTTGCTTGATCACGGGCGACGGAGCCAAAAAGGTTAAGAGAATTGACCCCAAGTTTACGTAGCTCTTGTTGATGGGATTGAACCAAATCAATTGCGTCTAGCTTTTTCATACTTTTACCTTATTATTTTCGACGCTCACGATCGCGGTCCATGCAATATTTTATGTTGTGGTTGATGCGATCATTGAGTTCTTTGTCGGTGAAGCTATTGTGTTGGATGAGGATACGATCGATTCCGAATATTTTGGACCTTAACCTTAGTTAAGGTCCGATGCAGCCTGGTTTTTATATTCTTCTAACATGTGCTTATTATTATGTCGATGATTTTATCTTTCCTGGCTTTTATTATTTCTTTGCTCCAGAAACCTAATACCGCTAACGTTGTAACTTCTTTTTGTTGTTCATTGTAATCGTACGTTTTTAATTTTTCAGACAGTGAAATATTGCCAACTGAACCATTGTGCGATTTTGACAACAATAAGTAATTACCTAGACAATCTAGGTATTGATTCCTGAATTCTTCATCATAATTGTCATAACCATGGGGCTTTATTTTAGGTTCAGTTGTCGGAGCAATATGTTCTAATTCTGGGCCTTCGATTGTGTCAAAACGGGTAGGACAATAGCCACTTTTGCCTTTCGGTTCTAAGGACACTTCATATTTCCAAAGAATATATTTTGCAATTGAATGATTTAATCCACCTTGGAGAGCCTCTTTGAGCTTTTCATTGTTCCAGTAAGCCCACCACCAATCTGATGTTGTTTTCATCAACTCTATTCGGTCAATTATTGGGCTAATATCTTTATGGCCCTCAGTAAATTCTTCAAACACATCATTTATTCTTGCTATTATGTCTGCACGAGTTCCTATCAGACGGTGGCGAAGAAGCAAATTTTCTAGCGACGAACAGAGAGTTCCAATCTTATCAATAGACAAGCCATATCTATATGCTTTTAGAATAAACGGAAGTGCAATGCCAATTCCCCCTAGTGTAATCAAGGAATGTATTGCAAAGTTTTTACGCTCATCCTCTACAAAAAATACGGATAGATGTTCAAAACTTACTGAGAGTGATCTTGTAAAAGACCTTATGAAATCAATTGGATTTTTCCCTGATAAAGCCTTGTCAATTTTATCTAACGCATTAGTTTCTGACAGTGAGTTAAATTGAACACGAAGTGTATACAATAAAACATCATCCTCATTGATACGATATTCAATTGAGGAAATTGACTTGTATATTTTTTCAAAACGGTTCTTTATTTCTTTTATAAGTGCATCTCTATCATCACTGCTATGTAGATGAACGTTATACATAAATTGAGCTTTGACAATTTCTAGATTAGATGGTTGTTTTCCCCTATTATTCTGAAATATAAACATCTGAATTGCTTCCGACTCATCCTGAACTGGATGAGTAGTGCAATTTGATTTGCTAACAATAGAGAGGATTCTTGTCAGATACTCTTCAGGTTGATTTGACAGGGTTTTCTTGAAAAAATCGAAGGCTCTGACGATACGGCGTGCAGATTCTGTGTTCAGCCCATTTTTATCAGATTTTGTTTGGTCAATTACATAGTCTATGAACAACTGATTGTCATAATCTACCGTGGAGAGTCGTATCGTACCGCCTCGCTTCACCATGTCTTCATACAATTCTTTTTCGCTTTCGTCTAAATTTCTTTTTGTTTTTAGTGTGGTGAAAAGAGCAGACAAAAATATAACTATAGTTGTAAGACGCTGTTGTCCGTCTATTACTTGAAACTTCTCATTTCTTTCCTCAAAAAGAAAGTGGCCAAAGTAATATGGGCTTTTGGCGTTGCTCTTGCTGTATTCCTCCAAGTCTGAGAGAAACACATCCGTTTGGGTGTTCCTATCTGTTTTTTCCACAGGTGTTTCCCAAGAGTATGCGCGCTGATAAGATGGCACGACGATTTTGTTGCCAGCCATCATTTTTCTAATTGTTGTTGATGCTTCCATTACTCGTTTTTATCCTTAGTTTCGGTTTTCCAGGCATGACTATCACGAGTAGCAATTTTCAGTAAATCCACACTTTAGGGCGAAATATATAGAAAATTTCTCGATCGTTTCTCAATCTCACCCCCCGTTGGCGGAGCCTCTCGAAACGAGAATCAAAAACTTACAAAAGAAGATATTAAAGCAAGCCAAAGATCAGATTTACTTAAAACACTAACCTATATTTTGCTGAAAACATTTAATATCCAGTGAACTCGTCATTACATACTATTTCACTATAAACGCCATCTGAAGGAAATACGCGTTCCAGCGATCGAATCTTTTCTGAATTATCTTACAGTCGATTTTTTTGAATTTAGAACTGCTGGCAAACTGGGACGAAGCTAAGAAAGGTGAGCTATTAAGTTTATAATTGTTCACACTGTTCACCTAATTTCAGAGCGCCCCATGGATCGTCAAAAAGCCATCATCATCGGTTCAGGAATTGGCGGATTGGCCCTAGGCATCCGACTTCAGAGCCTTGGATTCGACACCACCATCTTTGAAAAACTCGATGCACCAGGCGGTCGCGCTTATGTCCGTCGCGCCGAGGGCTTCACCTTCGACATGGGACCAACCGTCATCACCGTCCCCCACTTCATCGAAGAACTCTTCTCCCTAGAACGTGACTGCGCTGACCTCGGAAGCCCCGACTTCTCCCCCGAACTGCTCGACATCAACAGCCGTATCAAATCCGGGACAAGCGGCGGCCCGAACACCTCCAAATACGTCAACATCGTCCCCGTCCTTCCCTTCTACCGGATTTACTTTGACGATGGAAGTTACTTTGACTACGACGGAGACCCCGAAAGCACCCGCCGCCAAATCGAAGCGATCGAACCTGAGGATTTAGAGGGATACGATCGGTTCCATGATGCCGCCCGTGCCATCTTCGAGCGTGGATTTGTTGAACTTGGCTACACGTACTTTGGCGACGTGATGTCCATGTTAAAAATCGCGCCCGACCTCGTAAAACTCGACGCAGTTCGGCCTTTGTTTTCGTTTGTAAAAAGCTACTTCAAAAGCCCAAAACTCCAG
>JAYUEU010000103.1:0-5838 GCA_043739065.1 Synechococcales cyanobacterium
AAGAACCATTCTAAAAGTTCATATTTTCGCCACAGCTTTCGCTGGAAAAAATAGACTTCATGATATAAAAATCTGGCATTAATCAACCACAACGGACCCATGGTTGAGACGATATGGTCCGGATCATTCTCTGGATCATTAACATTGGCATGATGCTGCATATGCACCCGCGTGAATACCGGAAACGAAAAAAATAGCATGAAAGCACTTCCATGACCCAAAATTGCATTCACAATCTTGTTTCGATGGGCTACACCGTGACAGGCATCATGGATAACCGTGCCGACCATATGTAACGCGACAAAATTCAATACAAATGAAATCCAGCTCGCCCACTGATGACTGAAATATCCCCAAGCCGAGACCACTGCGATCGCGACAGATGAGATAAACATCAACAGGTTTGGATTTACGTCCCCAAGGATGGGCGCACCGACAAGTTCTCTGGGAACCGCCAGGGGCTGTTTTGCCTCCGACATCAGGCTATTCTCCTTTCTCACACCCAATAGTTACTATACACGATGTATCCTTCATGAAGTTAAGTAAAGATCATGGGAATTGAAGCATTCCAGCGATCGGCCTCATAAGACTTCATTCCAGATATTACTTGCCTTAGCAATCATTTCCAACTGTCTGGGAACTCTTAGCATCATTCCGGGGTCAAAAACCTCAGCACTCACACAAAACGGTCTGTTCTCAGACCTAGGAAGAAATCTATTATGTCTCAAGCTTCTTTTTCCTCTAACACAACTCGCCGCGTTGCTCACATGGGGTCCATTGCACTTCTTCTCGGTTCGACCCTGATGGGCGGTGCCGCTCAAGCTGCCGATGTTGTAGTTCCTACTGACAATGGTGGACCGAACACTCCCTCTGGAACAGTAACGCCTTCTGCTGGAAATTCAACGGTTCCGACAACCACTACGATTCCATTGAACGGGACCCGATTCGTTTGCCAGAACAATGGTGGCGTTCCGACGGTCATGTATCAGCCTGAAAGCCAACCCAATCAAGCATTTCCTTGGGCTGTCCCGGGCGCTATGGGTGGCGGCTGGACTCCGCAAGCACGCTGCACTGAAATTGCTAATCGTCTAGAAAGCTATCGTCCTGATGGATTAGTCGAAATGGGCACCGCTGTTCAAAATGGGTACAATATTATTTGTGTCACCACAGATCGCATTCCAGGATGCCGGATTGTCCTAACCGTACCCCAAGGCCAAGATCCTACGGCAACTCGCGATCGTATCTTCCAAAACTTGGCTAGTGCGGATGATGGTCAAGCGATCCAGGGCGTGAATACGTTGGCTGGTCAAAGCGGCAATAACATCTTAAGTGGACTGGGCAATCTATTCGGTCTCCCTAAACTAGGCAATACAGCCAAGCCTAAGAATGGAAATATCGATCTTCGTCCATTCCTTTCGGTTGCGGATGGTGGAACGGGGAAGAAAATGAAAGGCGGAGTAACGATCGCATCTCCCGTAAAACCTGTCGAGGTTAAGCCTGCGGTAGTCGCACCTGTTGAGGTCAAACCTGCACCTGCGGTCAAAAAGCCTGCTCCTCGCCTGTTCCGTTGGAAATAGAGGTTTAGTTATTGTATTTGAGCCACTCAGATTAAGTCATTAAAAATCCTCCGATCGCATTTCTTCCAAGCTGAACCTTAAAGATTGCGATCGGGGGATTTTGATTTAGAACGTCTTAAATTCTAAACATTAACCTTGACTTGCCACCAGTTTAATTTCCCTGTATCCCCCGCAATACGATCAATCACTTCCAGTTGCCAATTGCCTTGACTTGCGCTTCCTAAAAGCAGACTTAAAGATGCCGTATTGGCCAGGCTATAACTAGTTTGGAGCTTAGTTTTAACTCCTAGAGTGCGGCCTTGGAGCAAAATTCGATCGCCACTTGGAGCAACCACGGTAATTTCAAGATCGCCTAGATAAGCATGATCGATATCTACGGCGATCGTAATGTCCTGAATGCTGCCCGCCTCTGCCAATTTGACACTAGTCACAAGCCCTTGAGCATCGCCATCGGGAATCGCTTGAACTGTGTTGTAAAGCCCTGATAACGATCGTCCTGAGTTCAGCACTTGGACGGAGCGCTTTTGGACCGCAAGTTGGACGGCTTTTTGAGCATTCACCTTTCCATACCCAAACCAATCCGATCGACCTCCTTCCTCATAGGTTCCTTTTTTGAAACCAAACTGAGGATCGGGGTTCTGGTCCACAATTTTGTCGGCAGATTGTTCTAGAACTTGACGAACTTCTCGGGCCGTCAGTCTTGGATTCGCCGACAGGACTAAGGCTGCCACTCCCGCTACTAGTGGGCAAGCGCTAGACGTTCCCCCAAAGGCCGCAGGACCCGAATCTGGAGTATAATCGCCCGGATCATAGCCATCACTACCAGTCCGATCGGTGGTGACAATGCCCAATCCTGGAAGATACACAGTCACTTCCGGCGGAGTTGCCACATAACCAAGTTCCGACAATCCAACCCCCGGCGGAGCATTATTGCTGGGCGCACAAACCGAAACCTGTGGCCCCCAATTGCTATAGGCCGCTTTGGTCCGAAGACTCGTGCAAGCTGAAACGGTAATTACATCCGGATGAACCGTGAAGCCCCCCAGCCAGCGAGTTGGGCCTTTGATCACATCGCGTTCCCAACCTGATTCATTAATCACGCCATCGGTTGGACGGTTCGCATTGCCCGCTGCAAAGACAATCACACAGCCTTTTCCCCGTCGCCCTTCAGTTGCCGCTCTGGTAAGTGCAGCTTTTTGCCGTAAAGACAATGGGAAATAAACCGCACTTGGTCCCCAGCTACAGGAGACTACCGATGCTTTACGAGTAATAATCCAATCGAACAGTTCTTCAATAGATTCATCATCCAGATAGCCCGTCGTCCGAATCGGCATCAGCGCACATCCTGGAGCAGCCCCAACACATCCGACCCCATTTTCCTCCGCGATCGCAACCCCTGCACAGGCCGTTCCATGGTTTTCATCTGCATCATCAGGCATAGGAAGAAAATCTTTGCCTTTAAAATCTCTGGGCGAAACAATTTTCCCAATCCCTTGAAAATCAGGATGCTTTAGGTCCATGCCATCATCGGCCACTGCCACTACAATGCTGCGACTGCCCTTGGTTATATCCCAGGCCTGCTCAGCAAAAACGTGAGAACCGGAGGTTAACTGATTGCCGCCAGCGTGATTTAGGTGCCACTGTTTTGGATACTGCGAATCCTTGGGACGATAATGAGATTGGGTCGGCACCACAATATTGGGTTCCGCTGCCAAAACATCGGGTCGCTGAATCAGAGCATTTGCGACTTTAACTGGATTTTCGCTCGCCGACGCAAGTTCATAAACGTAAGCATTGGTTAATCCTACGATCGACTTAATCTGCGTCAAACCCAATGGGATTGTAATGGCAGCCATTGCTTCGGGCTTAAGATTGGCGATGAATTGAATGGTGAGACGATTGGTCAGATAGATTCGCGAGGCTGGATCGTCCTTAAATTGATAAACATGGCTGGCGTACTGAACCAGCTCGGACTGACGCATGGTTTCCATGGCCGCATCTCGATCGCCCGGTTTCACCACAAATTCAGACATTTTAGGCAAACGATTTTTAGTTACCTCGGCTGCGACCTGGGTTGCGAGTTGAGGCACTTCGTCTTTAGTCGTCGCCGTGACGGTAAAACGATCGTCTAGCTTTTCTAGAACCAATTCCTCGCCCCCCCGCTGAAGCATCAAACCATTCACGGTATGGTCGATCGCAGCATTTCCTTTTGGGGCCGTATTCGGGTTAACAGGATTCGGGGGATTCGGATTCGCGTTTGGGTTAGTCATAGAAGTTGGGGCTTAGGAATTAGGACTAGGCGTGCAATAGGCGAGATAAAACATGTATTACTCTCTAGTTTAAACACCCCCATCAAAACTGGCGCGTTCTCTTAACACTCCCAAAATATTAATTTAAATATTAATTTCCAGGGTCAATGCTTCGATACGATCGGAGTTTCGGGCGTTAGTCGAGTTTCAACCAGAGCAGGCAAGGTTTCATCGGGGACTTCAGGCACTCGAATTGCTTCTAAGGCCGTCTTAATCACGACCGCTGTCGGCACCGCAATAATCACACCCAGCAATCCACCGACTCGGACCCCTGTCAAAATTGAAATAAACACCCACACCGGATTCAAACCCGTAATGCTTCCAAGTACCCGAGGTGCGACGATGTTTTCAATGATTTGCTGCACTAAGACAGCGGTTGCCAGAACTTTTACACCCAGCCAAATATCGCGCAACGCCACCAAAAACGTCACGATTACAATCCCAACGGATCCGCCAAACGGGACTAGGGCAATGGTGCCGATCGTTAACCCAAACAACAAGCCAAAGGGCACTCGCAACCACAGAAACGCCAAGGTCAACGATGAGCCTAACGACGTGGCTAAAATAAACTGGCCCAAGAAAAACTTCTCAAAGCTTTGACGTAGGGTCTGGGAGAACGGCGCACGAAACTTCCCCGGCAGCCAAGAAACTAAACTTGACCAAAGCTCATCGCCATGTTGCAGCAAATAAAAGGTCAATACTAAAGTCAACAGCGAATCAATTAGGCTAGTAACCGTGAATAGAGCCAAGCTCAATGCCTGCTCCGTAATCGATTGCAATTGACTCTTCAGCCGATCGACCAATTGATCCGTCAAACTATCGAGATTCAGGGGAAATCCTAGACCTTCGAGCTGCACATTAAAAAGTAAGAGCTGCTGCTTTCCTGAATCGATCCACTTCGGCAAACTCAAGATCAATTGCTGCGCCTGCTGCAACGCCAACGGCACCAAGGTTACGCCTAGCCCGAGCAAAATTGACACCGATAGCAAAAAGACTACGATCGAAGTGCTTTCTCGCTTACTTCCCTTAATTTGCAGCAGATTCACTGGATAATTCAGTAAAAATGCTAATAGCGAGGCAACGATCACAATTACTAACAACGAATTGAAGTAATTGAAAATGGCAGATGCCGCCCAAATATTCAGGACAATAACGGGCAATGCAAAAACTATCCCCCCAGCTTTCGTTGCGGTTGATAAATCATTCCACCAACCCAACCACCGAGTTTTGTTCAGGTCAGACTCTGCGGAACTAGGCTGGATGGTACTTTCTTGCATGGGACTCTGCATTTTGTGTCATTAAAACCGAACCGAACCTCTATTATTACCGATAGACCTGCTTACTTTCACCCAATTCCAGTATGAGCGAATCTTTCGATCGTAAAGAAATTAAAAATTTGATGCTTCTGTTTTACTTGATGCCCGTGTTTGGGTCGGGTTTGTCGCTATGGACCCTCAACAATCCTAACGCGTCGTCATCTGAACGTGCCCTAAGCCGTTTGGCTATGAAGCTGATGCTGACTTGGTTTGCTGGGACGGTGATGTTAGATATTGGAGTAGAAAATATAGAGGTTCTAAAATTGCCTCTCTTGATCGTGAGTAGCCTATTTACGTCGGGATATTTTGTCTTAAACCTAGGGCTGATGCTGCGGTTATGGCAAGGACGATCGATCAATCTGCCCTTTTTTGGACGGGTAAGTCGGCGGCTAGAGAGCGATTGAGGAAAACCCTCAGTTTTATCAGATTCCAATATTAACTATTCTGATATTGCATCGTCCATAAATCCAAATCGGTACCCTCGTCCATAGACGGTATGAATCAATTCTGGGCTACCGGGACTTTCAATTTTGCGCCGGAGTAATCTAATTTGGGCAGCTAGGGCATTGCTGGCCGGACGCTCTTCCGCTTTCCATAGATGAGCTGAAATCCGATCGTGCGTTAGAAGCTGGTTTG
>JAYUEU010000104.1:0-21936 GCA_043739065.1 Synechococcales cyanobacterium
TTATTGACTTTAATCCATACTCAAAGTAGCTGGAACTCCGACACGGCGAGGCTTATAGGTTTTACAAACCAAGGTTCCAATAGACGGATTCTCAAAATATTCAATACTTCCATCACGCAGAGTTTTATAGCGAGCACGGCAGTTGTAGGATTCTTTGCGGCCTCGTTTTCCATCAATGCTCACGGCGGCGCTGTATTCCCAATAATTTTTGGCGCTGCGTTTAATCGTAAGGATACAAACAGTTTGATTTTGAATGGTATGACAAACTGGGGCCGCCATAGAGGGACTCACCGTCATCAGGGAAATCATCATTCCTAAGAATGAGACAACAAAAAGTGAGGCAACCATGACATTTCCCATGTCCAACAACTCCAAAACTAGTCCCTTCTCAGGATACTGCGAGTTGGATAGGAAATTGGAGCCGACAGGTACTGCCTTGACCTAATATTGATTGGACAGTGATGGATCCTGAATGCTTTCGCATGATTTTATGGCAAATCGTGAGGCCAAGCCCTATGCCTTCACACCTTGGTTTCGTGGTGAAAAAAGGCTCAAAAATCTGATCGAAAATCTCAGGAGCTATTCCGACCCCATTATCTTGGATTTGAATTTCAATATAGTAGAGACCGATCGTTTTTATCACAATATTAATAGTAGGCTCAGAATTAATGGCAGGCTGGGAATTAATGGCAGATACAGAGCTGCTTGATTTACCGACTTCGCTGAACTCCAAAGCATCGATCGCATTATTCAACACATGCAAAAACACTTGATTGATTTGGGCTGGATAGCAATCGATCAGTGGAATATCTTGATAATCCCGATTGATTAAGATTTTTGGAGTGCCGTCGTCAAAATTAAGACGGTGCCCCAAAAGGATAAGAGTATTATCCAGATTTTTATAAAGGGCGATAGGATTTTTCTCGGACTTATCTAGACGTGAGAAATTTTGCAACGAGAGAACGATATTACGAATTCGCTCAGATCCCGATTTCATCGAATCCATCATCTGAGGTAAATCAGTAGAAATGAATGGCAAATCCAGACTATTACTCATTTCATGAATTTCGCGAGTCGAGTCGGGATAGGTTTGTTGATAAAGCTGAATGAGATTGAGTAAATCCTGAATATATCCATTCACATGTTGAACATTGCCATGAATAAAGTTGATAGGATTATTAATCTCACGAGCAATGCCTGACACCATACGACCAATGCCAGTTAATTGTTCAACTTGAATAATTTGATACTGCATTCTTTGAACTTGACTTAGAGTAGCTGCAAGTTTCTGAGCTTGATCTTGAGCAGATTTAGTAGTGGCTTGGAGGGCTTTTAGGGTTTGATAAGCTTGGGAATGGTAGCGAATACGGGCAATCAATTCAATAGGATCGGGGAGCTTAATTAGGTAATCATTTGCACCATGGGTAAAGGCTTCGGCTTTGAGGTGTGCGTCTTCTTTACTGGACAGTACGATCATGGGAATATCTTTAGTGGCGGGGTTGAGCCGGAACCAGCGCAACAGCATCAAGCCATCCACATCGGGCATGACGAGATCTTGTAAAATAATAGTTGGGGCAATGTCAATGGCGGTAGTAATGGCCATTGTCGGATCATTACAATAGTAAAAGTCAATATCAGCTTCTTTACTTAGGCTCTGTTGAAGAAACTCGCCCACCATAGTTTGATCATCAATCAACAAGACGCTGATACGAGTGGCAATCGCAGAAATGACCTGATTCGTAAAATCATTGCCCCGATCGTTGTCTGGCGGGGGAATTAAGGAAGCACTTGGAGTGGACATGAACAACTGCTGGATTAAATATCATTGAGTGAAATGAATAAGCGTTGTGCCGTTTAGAGTGTCCGTTTTATGAACTCAACTAAAAAATTATTTCAGGAAACCAATTAAGCCTAATAGTATAGTAGTTTCGTTGATAGATAAGATTAAAATAAAATAAACCTCATATTAGGAAACGGTGAGGATACGATCGTCAGTGGTATGTCTACCAATGATTTCACGTTTGATTTATTAGAAAAATTAAGTAAAATCAATCTGTCCAGCGAACCGACAATCCCAACCCATCACCCAAATCATATTGCATCTAAGCCATGGACTCCAGCGCCGCCACAACTTGGTAATGATCATCGGTTTGAAGTTTTGCTAATAACTCACGAGACTCCGGTACTGTACAGCCAGAAAGTGCGATCGCTGCCCGCCAACGGTTACGCCAAAACTCATCTGCGGCCAATGCCTTAACCAACTCAAAAGCAGACTGTGCGAGAGGCGATCGCCAAATTCGGGCCATCGCCAAAATTCCCGCTTCTTTGACTGTTTGGGTCTCATCCTGCAATGCCTCAGTCGCCACCTGAAACAATGCATCATAGTGATCGGTCTCAACTAAAATTGAAATGACAGTTTGCCTCACCAACCAATGAGACGATCGTTCAAAAATAGATAACAAAATTGGAATCGATCGATCGCCAAATTCAAATATTGAATTCGCAGCCTCCGCCAATACACTATGGTCTGACTCACGATCGATTAGTCCCTGCAATACAACAAATGACGCGTTAACAGGATGATTTGCCAATCCCATCACCGCCAATCGTCGAAACATAAAATCTTTTTCCGCCGCTAGACGTTCCAAGGCCGGAACCGCCAAACTTGAATCTAGTTTCGCCAATTGATTCAACGCCATCACCCGCTCATTCAATGCAAACGATCGTAACTGCATCTCGATTTCAGGCAAATTGTTAGGATGATCGTTCATTAGTAAACACAAAAAGTGAAGTCATGACTTAAATTATAGCGTCACCTCAAAGCCCACCGATTCGATCGCAGCCCTAATCGCCGCACTTGACTGAACCGTTGTAACCTGTACCTGCTTTGTCTCAGGATTTGCCACAACAACAGCATCAGCATCTACCCCCACCACAGCCGCCGTAATCTTCTTCCCACAAGAGCCACACATCATATCCGGCACCAAAAAACTAAATGGAACAGCTTGAGCAGTCATAGTCATACCTTAGGAATGTGATGATTTAATCTTAGCGATTTCTAAGAACAACGGAATATCAATCAGGAGAGAGAGATTCAGAAGGCGATCGATCCAGCCATGGCTGACGCAGTTTCCGATCGACAAACCCAAATACTGCGATCGCTCCCGATCGAACCCTCGGAGTCGCCCAATCCACAATCCACGCCAATCCCAAGGTTCCAATGATCATGAATGGTAACGACTGACGATAAAGATTGAGATCTTGATGGACCCAAAGCCGAATGGTCCGATCGATCACAAAATTATGAACTAGAAAATAACTATAACTATGCGATCCAAGCCAAATAGAACTGCGTGAGAGCCAATCAAACCGACATAACCTACGGAACGCCACCATACAAAGCAATGACAACCCGATCGCAATCAAAAAATCATTCACAACCCAGCCAACTCGGTAAAATTGGCCCACAAACCCGAACCCATAAGCCGGAATCGCGAGAGCCAATACTTTAAAATCACTCCAGAAAATGACACCCGTTCCTCCTTTGAACTGCTGCGCTACCATCATTCCCAACACAAACGTACTCAACTTCGCCAACATTGACAAAAACGGAAACCAACTCGCTGTCGCCGCCACAATAATATAAGTCGGATGGCCGTTAAACACCCAGACCGCTAAAGCCCGATACCCAAAGGTAATCAAACAGCTCACCCACAACAAATTTCTCGCCCCCCAACGTTGCAGCAACCACCACAAGGCCGGAAACGCAACGGCAAAACTTAAGATCAAAGGGACAAACCACCAAGGTCCACTCGTCGAAAGCAAAAGTTGTCCACCATAGTCAAACAACAATGGAAACGTTAGCCCCGCAAACACATGCCAAGCATCGGGAATGTAGCTATGAGTCCCCCATCCGATCGCCGCTAATACCGGATATGCGATCGCCGCTACCGTCCAAAACGGCAACAATATTCGCAGACATCGCTGCACCACAAACGACCCAGCCGCCATTTGCCCCTTCAGCGACAACACCAAACTAAACCCACTGACCAGAACAAATACATCAACGAACTGATACCCAAACCACATCGCCACCGTCACCGCCCGAGACCCTAAATCCGTCGTAAGTTCACCACTGGCAGTCCATAGCAACGACCCATTAGCAACAAGCCCCGTTGGCTTCGGCGTATAGGCATAGTCGGTAAATAGCAGCTGTGCATGATAGACCAACAGCAACACCGCCGCAAAAAAACGGATTCCCTCTAACCAAGCCAATCGTCTTGCCATGCCACGCCTCGATGAATAGATGAACAAATATTATGAACATACATAACCTTTGAGGAACTATTTCCCAGTTCTTTCAGACAGATATGATATTCATAATTTCAGGAATCACAACCGATGAATTTGAAGGAACTAGAGCCGCAGTTCTCCAGGGCATTCGTAGAATAGCTAATCCATCTTCATAAAAATCATACTTAGTTTTTACGTAGATCTACTAGCATCAGCTCAAGACTTCCCAGCAATGAGCCGCATTCTCACAGTATGGAGTTCTCTAGGAATGCGATTGAATTTAATCAATATTACAAATCGTTAATTGGTAAACCATCATGATCTTCGAATTTAATCCTAAAGATCACGCACGTCTAACCCAGCGCCGCATTAAGCGCCTAGCTAAACTTTTTCTTAATCCATTGGGATTGTGCCATCTTGAAGTCAAACTCGATCGCTTAATTGTCCATTGCACCGAAGCTTGGATGATCGATAGTTTGATGGATGATTTGGACTATATTTCTGAAGCCGCCCGCATCATTCTAGGAGCACAGGCAATCAGCTTGTACTTTGCTAAGGAAGAAGTTTACCAAACCGCCACTGAACCCCACTTACCGATCGCCAGCTAGATTATCGCTAGCTAGATTCATGAGTCTCATGCCCCTTTACACTACCCCTTTGCACTACTGCGCTAAATTGGGCGGAGCCGGAGCATCTGGCAACGTGCAACCGATAATGATTTCCTGAGTTTTGGGATAACTGTGCAGTCGTTGCAAGAAATATTCAGGATTAAAGCTTCGTGGATCAGTGCGAGTTCCTGAACGATCGACAATTTTATGGGTGGTAATGCGATCGTCCGCAATCCCTGTCTTTGCAACCAACCAGGCCAATGCTTCATACTGATTTTTAGTGTAGCCACCATGAGTTGCCTGATTATTTCGTCCGTCGGCAGGGGTTACAAGTGAGATATGATAGGCGAAATTATTGACCGATGGCGGATTTTCTCCATTAGTTTGAACCGTTTCTTCTTGACGATCGGCATTTATAAATACAGAATCTCCCGCTCCGTAGGCACGATATTCCGGCGGCACAACGTAGACAATTGCACCATTTTCTCGAATCAATGCGTGGTAGCTGACCTGATCATCATCATCAGGATGGGATTGACCGAACAAAGCGATCACCGATTCAAACGACCCAACCGTCTCGTGCAGCACCACAATAGGTTCATGCAAGGCCGAGGCTCCGAACCAATCGACTAAAAATCGCCAACCAAAATTTGTGAAATGAGCCACCGACACTTGTTCTTGAACGGGTCCATTAATTTGATTCGCCGTTGAGCGAAAATGAGTTAAGGGCAACGTCAACAATGCCTTAAGATCACTGGGATTGCGGGGTTGTCTTGGGTTGGCGCTACAGTTTGAGACATCCAGGAGTTGGGGCGATCGATTAACAACGGTCCCTGGGAACCTACGAGCAACGTGTGACGATCGGCGGCGGGGCATTCGAGTAGAATCAAGGACATTGTTGGTCTGACGCAACGCAATTGACGACGGGGTAACAGTGGCGATCGCAAACTGCCGTTGAACCGCCCTTGATAATGTTGAGCCAAGCAAAACGCCACCGACCGCACAAATGATAATCCCTAACCACAATGGTCTATGGGGCGACTTGTAAAGCAATTTACGAAGCATTTTCGGACATAATTCCTGATTCCATAATTGTTTAATCAGTTGCTTCATCACTCTAAACCTGCATGAGGTCGTTAATATTTATGCAATCTTACTGGTAAACTATGCAAAGTGTAATTTGAATGGAAATTAAACGATGGCAGCGCAGCCCGGAAATTGGTTTGCAGCGGGAGGGGAAGTCATGTGGCCCCTACTTGGATTTTCGATTTTGGCGATCGCGTTGATCTTGGAACGCCTCATCTTTTGGTTCAAAATACTAAAAGGAACCGATCGCCTAGTTCGCGAGAGCCTAAGTCTTTACCGACGAAATCCCAAAGCCTGCCTTGGGTTACTCGAAAAGCATACCGATTTTCCGATCGCCCGAATCTTTCTTGCTGCCCTTGAACTTGACCAAGCCACACCGGAAGAGTTTCGGCTAGCGTTAGAAAGTTCGGCTCAAGCTGAATTGCCTTTGCTCAAACGTTTTAGCACTGTATTTGAGACCATTATCAGTCTGGCTCCGCTGTTAGGATTGCTTGGGACAGTTTTAGGACTGATTCGATCGTTTGCATCATTAACCCTAAATTCAGTCGGGGGCAAGAATACTTTAGAAGTGACGGGTGGCGTGAGTGCAGCGTTGATTTCGACCGCCACTGGACTCGGGGTTGCGATCGTTACCTTACTATTTGCCAATTCATTTCGCGGATTATACTTGCGGCAATTGGCGATGATTCAGGAATATGGTGGACAGCTAGAGTTACTTCATCGTCGGCGATTTGATACTGGAGGCGCTCGATATACTCCAACTGAAAATCCTCGATATTAGATATCTGTATGAAATATCAGTAGACCGATCGAACTAGACCAGTTTAAAAAGTGCTTACAAATGCCACCACATCCTATAAATTAGGTCGCAGACTGATAAATAATACAATCAATAATAAAAATTGAATTATTGAATACAAATTAAATTCTGCGTTAATTCTCAGTTCGCGTCATCTCACAGTGGTAGTACATTATGCGTCCTAGTTATTTAGTTTTTTCTCAGCATGGCATGGTCGATACTCATCACGCCATGGAGTCGCTTGCTAAACGTAATTCTTCTGACTTAAATTCTCGTATCATTGCACCTAATCTTGGCTTTCTTAATACCTTATTTAATATTAGGCCGCTGATTGAAAAGGTGGAAAGAATAGCAATTCGTGAAATTCAGAACTATCCTGATGTTCCCATTCGGATCATTGGTTGTTCATTGGGCGGAGTGATTTGGACGGAGATTCTGACGCGGCATCCGGAATGGTGGCCGAATATTGAATCGTGGGTGTTGTTAGGTTCTCCCATTGGTGGTGCCCATCTAGCGAAGATGATAGATCCATGGAGTTTGATGAGGTTTGCGATCGCACAGGATTTAGGAATCGATCGTCGGGGTTTGGCAGAATCTATTGCTCGTCAGATTCCAACGTTGATTGTGGCTGGGGATAGTCATTTAGGTAGTGATGGAACTGTTTTAGTCCAAACGACGCAATTTCAACACGCCCGTTTTGTTTGTGTTCCAGGGGTTAATCATCCTGGATTGAGATTTAGTGAGGTAGTAGATAGGCAAATTCAGGATTTTTGGGCGGAGAATCCAAAAAATATTGTATTTTCAGAGGCTCGATCGATCATGAAGACCATCTCACAATTGCGATCGGTGCCGGGAATGACGGATGCACATCCGAAAGGGTTTAATCGATCGCAACCGATCATGACCCTCAAAGATGGAACAATTATAAGAATATGGAACGATTTGTTGGGAGTAAAACATATATTCTTAGAGAACGATCGGGGTGAATGCGAGTTTGGCGGCTATGTCGGTTGGGGTCATCGTGACGGACTCGATCGGGCGATTGATGTCGTGATACGATCCTAAAAAATTGAATTGAATTGAATTGAATTTATTTTAATTATTCATTTATTAATTTCACGAGACAAAGCAGTGATAGAAGAATTACGATCGCTAAATCATGATCAGATCTCTGCGTCTGCTACTGATCCAAATCTAACTCATCCGATCGTTTTCTTTGATGGGAAATGTGTGATGTGTAATGGCTTTTTAGATTGGATGATGACGATCGATCGGGAGGCCAAACTTCGCGTATCACCCCTTCAAGGGGAAACAGCGCAAAGACTTTTACCATCGTTGTCCCATAATCCAGAAGAATGGTCAATTTATTATTTTGACGAAACAGGGGTGTATTCACAATCTGAAGCGGTTGTTCAAATTTTAGGCCGATTGGGTGGCATTTGGGCGATGTTGAGTGTTGGCGGAGTGGTGCCATTAGCATTGCGAGATACTATTTATCGGATTGTCGCTAGTAATCGCTATCGTATATTAGGAAAGCGGGATACTTGCCGGGTTCCTAGTGAAGAAATTCGATCGCGCTTTTTACCGTAATGTCCGATCGGCAATCAATCGAACATCAGTCGAACATCGGATATATGGCATAATTTTTAAATCCTCATACCAAATGTAATATGACTATTGTTTTTCTTGCTGGAGCCAGCCGTGGCATTGGGTTTGAGATCGCACGCATTCTTTCTCAACAAAAGATTTCTACGATCGCGCTTTTACGTAATTCTGAATCTCAATCCAAACTCGAAGCATTGAATATTCAAGTGAAATTTGGCGATACTATGAATGAGATTGAATTAGCAACAGCAATAAATGGGCAGTCGATTGATACGGTAATTAGTACGATCGGGGGAACCTCTCCAGAAGGTGTGCGATCGGATTTCATTGGTAATCGCAATTTAATTGATGCGGCAGTAACTGCGGGCGTGAAACATTTTATTTTAATTACTTCGATCGGGTCTGGCACTAGTAGTAATGCCATTCCAGCTAGTGCATTGGAAGCGTTAGGAGCGGTGTTGAAAGAGAAGGAACAGGCTGAAGCACATCTTTGCCAAAGTGGTTTAAGCTACACTATCATTCGTCCCGGCGGCTTGAAGTCTGAACCTGCGACGGGGAATGCTGTGTTGACAGAAGATCCTACAATAGGCGGGATCATTCATCGCGCAGATGTTGCAGAGTTGATTTGTAAATGCATCGGAAACGATCGGACCCACAATCAAATATTTAGCGCTGTGGATAAAACAATGGTTTACGGCGATCGTTCATTTGAAATATTTGAAGCATAATTTTTAGGTGGCGATTGGACTTACAGTATGTTCAATCGTCTATATCTTGCATAAATGAGGTGCAGTAATAGTAAATCCATTGATCTATATTCGCGAGGCGATCGGTCTGACTTACTAATTCAATATCATTTTTCCAGGAATAGATTTGAATCTCTTTAAAGTACTGGGATAATTGATCGATTTGTTTTAGAGGCCGAATATAGTAAGTATTGAGGCGAAAATTATGGGACTCATCTTTCACGATTTTATAAGATGAAGCTTTGATTTCCGCAAGATTCAGAGGACGGTTCAGCAGCTTTAAAATCCCTGTAATCACTAGGTTTGTATAGGTTGCGATCGGATTCCAAGACCATTGCGATTTAAAACTAAAAGCACTTTCAAAACTTTGTAGATTGTGGCTAGAGAAACAAAAGATTCCACCGGGTTTACTGACGCGATGAATTTCTTTTAGAATGGTGAGTCGATCGGCGTGATCGACATAATCAAGACCATTGAAACTAAAAAGAACAAAATCAAACTGCTGATCTTCAAAACAATGCAGATCTTTTGCATCACAAATTTGAAATTTTCTTTTAACGGTTTCGGGGAAACGTTGTTTGCAGACATTAATCATTTCGGGCGAATAATCAATACCAATATAATTGGCAGTCCGATCGCAGAAATATTGTGTAGTACGTCCAGCCCCCACACCAATATCCAGCATCTTCATCGTTGGTAAATATGCAGAAAGCCGATCGAGTATCATTTGCTCGGCGGGCTGGAGATCATTAATTTGTTCATAGTATTTGACAATATTTGCAGATCCATAAATTGTTTGATTCTGAGTCACAGGTATGGCTGTCAATTTATTCTTCAAGGCTTTAGACCAAATTTCATAAATCTAGGATACCTTATCTAAAATCATAGTTAGTAGGTTTTTAATTTGACTTAAATCATCTCCCAATAATTTCAACTGACTTTCGATCAATTCTAGTCGTTGAGGAACAGAAGATTGCTCAGTATTCAATGGTGAAATACCTATTGACTGATTTACTTTATCTATAAGCGCGGACCAACTATTAGCCTTTAAGTTAAAGTGTTTTTTGGCTTCACTTAAGGTTTTAAACTGCTTTTTTAGTTGATCAATGGTTACTATTTCTCCCATTTCAACTGTTGCTTCCTGAGCTAAGTCTTCTTGGATCATTTCGCTCACTTGATCAATTAATCGATCGTGATTTTGTGAAATCTGGGCTGCTGCACCCAAGATGCGCGATGTCACTTTAATTTGCAACTGTGTTTCCCGTTTCAATTGATCGGCAACTTCACGAATACGATCGCCATATGTAGATTTTTCATTTTCCACATTAGATGGTTTGATAATCATAAACATTACTCCGCTAGAATTTCTTTTACAGCTTGCCACATTCGTTGTAATTTTTGGACCATTCCGATCGGATTAGTCGCTGTATCATCATCCACTGAATCGACCATACGTTGAATCCGATCCATCCGCTCAGCTACAGAATATAGACTATTAATGGCTTCATCTTTACGTTCCATAGAATCGCGGAGCACCATAGCCATCTCGGAAATTTCCTGCTTCAATTTTTCATTTTCTTTCTTACGACGAGTTTCCCAGCCCTTGACTCCTGCTTTCGATTTGCGTTCAGTTTTAAGTTCTGATTGTGATTCATTGTACAAAGTCAAATAGCGATCGCGGTGTCCTTGAACTTCATTCAGTTGAATTACTAATTCATCACCTCTAATTTTTTCTGAGTCATACATTGTCAGATAAGATTGGGCTTGAGTTTGAGAGTCTTGATTAAGCCTAAAGTAAGATTGAGCTTGAGTCTTTGCTGCTTCAAGTTCTTCAATTGCAGATTCTCCCTTTCGTGCCCTTCGTTGCTCTTCGGCGTAAAGAGTGAGCACCGATTTATACTGAGTTTTTACTGTATTCAACTGAACTGTCAATTCATCACGTTTAACTTTTTCTGAGTCATACATTGTCCGATAAGATTGGGCTTGAGTCTTTGCCTCTTGAAGTTCTGAGCTTATTAAATAAGTTCTCTTTTGCTCTTCTAAGTAGTTACGCCGCATTTCTTCAGCTTGTTTCGTTTTTTCTTCGACTATCTTATTAGCCTCATCTCGTTCTGTCTGAGCCTCATTGCGTTGAATTTGTACTGTAGTCAGTCTTTTTTGAAGATCTTTATAAGGAATGGGTTCTTTTCTACGAGGAGTAGGATTATTTGCTGCATTATCATCAGACGGAGTCTTACGATCGCCTCTATTCATTATCATTCCTCTTCCTTTATTTTAGAAACTGATAGATCTATTGAGTCTAAGTATGTCTTTATACACAGTAAAAAATGCCTATTCCGGAATCTAGATGAAATTCGCTATTGAATAAATCTATAATCTTAATTGTAAAACTCATTATATTTTTATAGCACCGATCGGCTATCAAACCGTTCTGACTAAAAAACCGCTAAACTAGAAGCAGAATTTCATAGGATATCGATCGATGAACAGCATCTTTGTCCAACTTAATCCTGATATTCAATTAACCGATCGGCAATTTCAACAGCTTTGCCAAAACAATCGCAACCTCAATTTTGAACGCAGCTCCCAAGGAGATTTGATTATTATGTCCCCTACAGGAGGTAGCACAGGCAACCGTAACGCAGGACTCACGGCGAAGCTTTGGATCTGGAACGAAAAAACTCAACTCGGCGTTGCCTTTGATTCATCAACAGGATTTAAACTACCCAATGGTGCCGATCGATCTCCTGATGCTGCATGGGTTACCAACGATCGGTGGAATGCCCTAACTGTGGATGAGCAAGATCGCTTTATTCCGCTCTGTCCTGATTTCGTAGTGGAATTGATGTCGCCCAGTGATACACGATCGGTGTTGCAATCTAAAATGCAAGAATATCAAGACAATGGCGTGAGATTGGGAATTTTGATCGATCGCACAACCAAACAAGTTGACATCTATCGCATTGGAAAAACAATAGAAACGATCGATCGGCCTGAAATAATTTCCGGTGAAGACGTTCTACCAGGATTTGAATTGAAAATGAGTTTGATTTGGTAAATATAGCTAAATGTTTGGTTCATTCAGAATTAATATCTCCATCATAAACGAACCAAACATCTTCACTCTAAGCGCGAACCTTAGCTGAACCATCACCCAAATTAAACAGAAGCGTTAACGTATCCATCGCTTGACGGCGGGCTTCAATATCTTTTTGAGTTCGCAATTGCACCATCGGTTCATGCAAAATCTTATTTACAATTCCACGGGTCAACGCTTCTACGACTTCTTTATGTTTGTCACCAAAGTCAGTCCCCAATCGAGATAGCGCTTTTTCTAGTTCCTGAGTCCGAATAGCTTCAACCTTATTGCGCAAATTACTAATAGTTTCCACAGCGTCGAGCGATCGTAACCAATTATCAAATGATTCTACTTCTTGATCCAGCAGAACTTCCGCTTCCATAGCCATTTGCCGACGGCTTTCTTGGTTTTGGGCAACCACCGCTTTTAGATCATCTACATTGTAGGCTTTGACATTAGACAGTTCTTGTACATCTGAATCGACATTTCGAGGAACAGCAATATCGATAATAGAAACTTGTCGATCGGGATCAAGAATACTTTCCAGTTTGGCACGATCGAGAATAGGTTCCGTCGCAGAAGTGCTGGTGAAAACAATATCAGCCTCAGCTAACTGCGCCATCATTTGATCCATTAAGCCTAGTTTTAGATTGGCTTCAGGGAAATCTTTCGATAGTTCTTCAGCGCGCTTCATGGTGCGATTTAGAACCGTCACATCCGTGGCACGTTTGGAAACCAAATGCTTCACCAAAAGGCGCGACATCTTACCCGCACCCAAAATCAAAATTTTATAGGGAGCCAAATCTCCAATTTTCATTTGAGCCAGTTCTACCGCCGCCGAACTAATCGACACCGCACCCGTCCCAATACTAGTTTCAGTACGTACCCGTTTTCCAGCAACAAGCGCTTGCTTGAGTAATTGATTTAAAATGCGTCCGACGCTATCACATTTCTGGCCGGACTGATGACATTGCTTAACCTGTGCCAAAATCTGGCCTTCACCCAACACCAAACTATCCAAGCCTGATGCCACCCGCAAAAGGTGCATGACAGCATCTTGGTGCAACAACGTGAATAAATAAGGCCGTAACCGATCGATCGGCAGTTTACTATGTGCCGACAAAAACTGCATGATTTCGCGAACACCAGACTCAATGTCTTCCATGACAATATAGATTTCAAGACGGTTACAAGTACTGAGGACCGCCACCTCAAGAACACTCGGACAGGCGCGGATCTGGGCTATTGCACCTTCGTACTCAGGCTCTGGAATACTAAGTTTTTCCCGTACTTCGACGGGCGCTGTTTTATGAGTCAGTCCAACAACCGCAATATTCATACTTTAAATGGTTGAGATTTATGTCACAGATTGTCGAGAAAAAAGTGGTGATGGAATCATTGCAAGCATTGCCCATTTTCCACCACCACATTCTATTTTAACGCTACAGGAATTGTGAATAATCACAACTGATATGACGTATTAATTAATCATTCAGATTGATTCGTAGCACCCAGCGTTATGATGCGCTTAGGGACTAGTTGACCAATTGAATGGTTTTACCCGGTTCCCACATGTGAATCGTATCGACGAATCGTGCAGTTTTGGATTCGCTGGAGACCACAAGAGTCTGAGTCCGTGCACCACCAGGGAAGTAGCGAACGCCTTGGAGCCAGTTACAGGACGTAATTCCAGTACCGACAAACATCACTTTGTCACCGGAAGCGAGTTCATCTGCGGTATAAATTTTGTCAGGGTCGGTAATGCCCATGCTGAGCATCCGAGCAATGTTGGCTTCCTTACTTTCGCCGATCAAGCCTGTCTTTACGATCGCTGGATCATAGATCAACTGACCTTGGAAGTGAGCGCCCATGCATTTCAGCGCAGCGGCACTAATCACACCTTCAGGTGCAGCCCCAATTCCCATGAGTGCATGGATTCCAGAATCCGAGAAACCGCAGTTAATCGCCGCGCCGACGTCACCATCGCCGATCAATTGAACCCGAGCACCCGCAGTCCGAATTTCTTTGATCAAGTCATTGTGACGTTCGCGCTTCATAACGATGACGGTGAGGTCATTGATAGGAATATCAAGGCACTGGGACAAGATTTGAAGGTTTTCAGTCGCAGATTTGCTGATGTCTACTTTGCCTTTAGCGGCTTGAGGGGCGGCCAATTTCTTCATGTAGAAGTCAGGCGCAGCAAACAGTCCACCTTTTTCAGCGATCGCCAATACGGCAATAGCACCCGCTTGACTGTAAGCGCAAAGGTTGGTCCCTTCACAAGGATCCACAGCAATGTCGATCTCTGGGCCTGTGCCATCTTTGTGACCGAGACCAACTTCTTCGCCAATGAAGAGCATGGGCGCGTCATCCCGCTCACCTTCACCAATGACGATCCGACCGCGCATGGCGACCTTATTCATCCGTTCCCGCATGGCTTCTACAGCAGCTTCGTCTGCGCCATCTTTGTCACCCTTTCCGGTCAAACGGGAGGATGCGATCGCGGCGGCTTCCACAACTTCAATAATCTCTAAACCAAGCTTGCTTTCCATATCCACTGCGTCCTCAAGAATACTGATGTTCAGCGCAAAAGGATTGCGACTTCAGTTACATAGTCTACCAAGAGGCGTACCGATCGCCCGAGTCTGAGAGAGTTACTTCAGTGTTAAGTTTTGTAGTCTTGTTCTAGATGAGGTGGAAGCGTGATTTTATTTTGTTGGATCCAGAACTTGGGATGCGATCGTTTTCAGCCGATCGTTGGGCATTGCTTCCTCTACTCGCCCACAATTCATTCGTAGGTGGTCTAGGTTGTAGACGATTGAATCAATAAATTGTCGATTTCATTTAATTCTCATTTCTAACCGAGACCACACAAATATCATAATGATTATCTCTTTATTGTTTGCAGCACTACTTGATTTTTTAATTGGCGATCCTTGGTCTTGGCTACATCCGGTCCAGGTGATGGGCTGGATTATTTCGACTTATAGCAAATTTACACTTAAGTTCATTAAAAATTCAGTTCTTCAGAAGACTGCAGGAATTGGCTTAACACTATTGCTCTTATTCGGCAGTAGCAGCATTGTATGGGCAATGATTAGTATTGCAAAATTTATCCATCCTTGGACTGCGATCGTCGCTGAATCTATTATTCTTGCCAGTTGTTTTGCTGGAAAAAGTCTTCGGGATGCCGCAGAAGATGTATTGGCACCGCTTAAAAATGACGACGTACAACAAGCCCGATCGCGTCTTTCTCGGTATGTAGGTCGCGACACGAAAAATCTGAGTGAACCCGAAATTCTGCGTGCTGTGCTCGAAACCGTCGCGGAGAATGGTGTAGATGGCGTAATGGCACCTTTATTTTGGGCGATCGTTGGACTTGTTACTCCCATTGGTCCTGCACCCTTTGCGATCGCCTACAAAGCAGTCAGCACCCTTGATTCGATGGTGGGGTATATTGCGCCGCCTTATACTCATTTGGGCTGGTGTAGTGCGAAACTAGATGACGTGTTGACCTATATTCCCTGTCGATTGATGGTGATGACGTTGGGTATTATTTCGGGACATCCGATCGATCTTTGGAATCAATGTCGTCGGGAAGGTGCCCAAGATCCTAGCCCCAATTCTGGCTGGAGTGAGTGCGCCTATGCGGTGACATTAGATGTGCAATTAGGTGGATTGAATACCTATCATGGCGTGGTGAAATCAAAACCAATTTTAGGAATTCCAAGGCGATCGATTACACCGGACGTTATTCGATCGGCTTTAGATTTGAATCGGCGGTGCTTTTTAAGTTGGTTGTTAATTGCGATCGGGATAATCGAATTTCACTGGCAAACTATTTTGATTGTTGTCAGAGGAGGTTGATTGAGCAGTGTAGTTATAGACATTTGCACTTGTATACGATCATCGATAGGAGCAATCGAGTTAGCGATCGGTTTGTTGAGTAAATCGAATTGTTGAGTAATATAAGGGGCAGCCTCAGCCATCTGTCCTAATCGATCTATTTAACTCATGAATTTTCAACGTAATCTTTTGCCGATCGTTCTGTCCCTCACCACTTTGGCGCTCACACTAAGCTCCGTCCAAGCTGAAAAACCTAGTGTTAAATATGTTCCTAAGCCTTTTAGCATTCCCAAAACCCCGATCGAAACCCTAAAATCCGATCGGCTCTTGGACTATAACCCACTGCAAACATTACTACGATCGGGCAAGTGGAATGAGGCGACAACAATGACTTCGACCCTGATGCTAAAGGCAAGCGGGCGATTGGAGCAAGGTGTTTTGACTGAAACAGATACGAGATATTTTCCCTGTAACGATTTGCTGACGGTAGATAAATTATGGCGTTATTACAGCGGCGATCGGTTTGGGTTGAGTGTACAGTCGAACATTTGGGTATCGATCGGTGGAAAGAATGAAAAGAACGTAAGCCGCTTTGAACGGAGGGTTGGTTGGGGCCAAGCGGTAGAACCTGTGAGCGAACGGCTTCAAGTTCCGCCCGGATATTTTCCACTGCGACCAGCGGGGAATGGTGGTTTGACCGACGCTTGGGTTGGTCAATGGATTGCCGAAATGCCAAAACGTCTCGCTGTCTGCCAATCTCCGCCGAAACCTGCAATTAAACCCGCTGTTAAACCTAAATCTGCGAAGAAAATCAAACTAAAAACATAACAGTGCTTATAGAATTTTTCGATCGCCCCTTCAAATCTCACACTAGCGATTGAACTGGCGATGGGGAATTCGTCTTTAGAATTATCTGATATTGATTCTCCAATTTGAATCCTACGGCAACCAAGGATATTGGCTGAAATCAGGTTGACGTTTTTCGAGAAATGCCTTTTTCCCTTCTGCCCCCTCTTCTGTCATGTAGTAAAGCATTGTTGCATTACCCGCCAATTCTTGAATCCCCGCCTGACCATCGCAATCTGCATTAAAGGCTGACTTAAGACAACGAATTGCGATCGGACTTTTTTCCAATATCTCCTGTGCCCATTGAATGCCTTCTGTTTCCAATTGATCAATCGGCACCACAATATTCACTAGCCCCATTTCCAGCGCCGCCGCCGCATCATACTGCCGACATAAATACCAAATCTCCCGCGCTTTCTTTTGGCCGACGACCCGCGCCATATAACTCGCACCAAAGCCACCATCAAAGCTCCCAACTTTTGGACCTGTTTGCCCAAAGATGGCATTGTCAGCAGCTATTGTTAAATCACACAGCAAATGTAATACGTGACCACCGCCGATCGCATACCCGGCAACCAATGCAATGACAACCTTAGGCATCGATCGAATCAACCGCTGCAAGTCCAACACATTCAACCGTGGCATTCCCGTCTCGTCAATATATCCACCATCCCCGCGCACACTTTGATCCCCGCCCGCACAGAATGCATATTTCCCATCAGTATGCGGACCTGCCCCTGTGAATAGAATCACTCCAATGCGAGTATCTTCGCGGGCATTAGCGAATGCTTCATACAATTCCATTATGGTTTTAGGTCGAAATGCATTGCGTTTGTGAGGCCGATTTATTACAATCTTCGCAATACCATTCGCTTTAAAATATTGAATATCTTCGTAATCTTTAACAGCTTGCCATTCTATTGTTTTATTCATGATTAAAGATTGTATTGACTACCGTATTTAGTTCGGAATTTAGTTCAGAAATTTATCAATTGAGTTTGTAGGTATATCGCCAAGTTTTACGATCGCGCAGTCTGTTGATCTTACCTTGAAAAAACAAACTAATTGCGGTGCGAGTTCTCACAAAATCTAACATCACAATTGAGCCGCTCGGAGCCACAATGTTTTCGTACTCAGGACCATACCGTTGTGTCCGACTACAATAAATACCTACGCCTTCGACCGACATCAAAGCCGGGGTCCATTGGGGAATTGAAGCTGGAATAATAAAAACACCAAAGACTTGATGTCGCCCAAGTTTAGGATTAACGCTCACTTTTTCAGCAACGATCGTAACCATTTTTCCAGGTGACGTCATAAATGCTTCCATATCACAATTTGAATCACTATGTTGACCCAACGAATCTGCCCAAATTAGAACAGTCGCAATTGATAACACTATAGAAATAACCGCCGATCGTTTTTTCAAAGGCATTAGTTTATTGCAATAGATAAGAATTCCCGTAGCCACCTGCCTTAAGAAGAGGGAGAAGACTACGGGAATCCCTATTCGAGTTCTACTTCTTCCACTTTGGAACCATATTGGTCGTTCCAGCATAAACCGCCGTATCGCCCAATTCATCTTCAATGCGGAGCAATCGGTTGTATTTCGCTACCCGTTCACTACGACTCAATGAACCTGTTTTGATTTGACCCGCCCGAGTCGCAACCGCCAAATCTGCGATCGTGGTATCTTCTGTTTCCCCAGAACGATGGCTAATGATCGATCGGAAACCATTGCGGGCACCGAGGTCGATCGCTTGCAATGTTTCAGTTAACGACCCAATTTGATTGAGCTTAATCAAAATAGAGGTCGCTGACTTCTCGTCAATGCCGCGCTGCAATCGTTCAACGTTGGTGACAAACAAATCGTCGCCCACCAATTGAACCCGATCGCCAATCCGAGCGGTGAATTCTTTCCAGCCCGCCCAATCTTCCTCGTGCAAGCCATCTTCAATGGACACAATCGGATAGAGTTCCGTCAACTTAACCAAATAATCAATGGTTTCGGTGGTCGTATGCGCTTTGCCGTCAAAGGTGTAGGTTCCATCTTTGTAGAACTCACTGGCCGCCACATCAAGCGCGATCGCAATCTGAGTGCCCGGTTCATAGCCTGCATTTTTGATAGCGACCATCAGCAAGTCAAGGGCCGCTTGGTTAGACGCTAGATTCGGCGCAAATCCACCTTCGTCGCCTACGCCCGTCATTTGGCCTTGTTCCTTGAGCACTTTGCTTAGCGCATGAAACACTTCCGCACCCCAACGTAGGGCTTCACGGAAGGTCGGGGCACCAACAGGGACAATCATGAACTCCTGGAAGTCCACATTGTTGTCCGCATGGGAACCACCATTGATTACGTTCATCAAGGGAACGGGTAACAGGTTGGCCAAGGGACCACCGAGATAACGGTAAAGCGGTAGACCCAGTGAGGCCGCTGCTGCTTTTGCCGTTGCAAGAGACACGGCCAAAATTGCATTGGCTCCAATGTTTTTCTTGTTCTTGTCCGAATCCAAGGCAATCATAGCCCGATCGATCCGTTCCTGCTGGGTTGCATCCATGTCCAAAAGTTCGGGCGTAATCAATGCCTCAATGTTTTCGACCGCCTTCAGCACTCCCGCCCCGCCATAACGCTTAGAGTCGCCATCTCGCAATTCATGGGCTTCAAAGGATCCGGTAGAGGCTCCACTGGGAACCTGAGCCAGTCCTTTAGCACCTGAGAGCAGCGTCACTTCGGCTTCCACAGTCGGACGACCTCGGGAATCAAGGACTTCACGGGCAATGATCGAGTCGATCGCAGTATCCGATACATCAAACATAGAAAGAAATCCTCTGAACTCGGTAGTAAGTTAACGCTAGACTTCCATAATCCAACGCTTAGAATACGTTGGAATGACCCGTTAGGGAAGATTTGATACGATCGTGAGTAAAATAATTTTTGAAGGTTGAAATTTATGCGGTTATTGCACACGATGTTGCGCGTTAAAAATCTAGACCGATCGCTTTCTTTCTACTGTGATCAGCTTGAAATGACACTCCTCCGAAAGAAGGATTATCCCGGCGGCGAATTTACCTTGGCGTTCGTTGGTTATGGCGACGAATCAGATAATGCGGTTCTAGAACTAACTTACAACTGGGGAAAAGAAAACTATACCTTAGGAGATGCTTACGGACACATTGCGATCGGTGTGGATGATATTTATGCAACTTGTGCGGGGATCACGGCCCAAGGCGGAAATGTGACTCGGGAGCCAGGACCGATGAAGCATGGAACAACGGTGATCGCATTTGTAGAGGATCCCGATGGTTACAAGGTCGAGTTGATTCAAACTAAAGCGAAGTAGCGAAGGTGAGGTAGTTTTTGAGTCCGAGGGTTTGTGTAAGTTTCCTGCAAACTCTCGAACTATAAATCCTCTAGGGACGCACCAAAAACCTCATCTTCCAATTCCATACGTTGTTCCATCTGCCGCAAAAAATAGCCCGTTAACATCGCCGAAGCCAACAATCCGGCCAAGTTTTCACGATCGGTGGTTACCCGAACGTTGAAGCCTTCACTGGGCAACACACCCAAAAGACCTTGCACATTGTGGGAGACAATTTGTTTTGCTTGAGAACTAACGGATCTAGCGACTCGATCCAGAACTTCTGGCGACTGAAGCTGTAAATATTTGAGTAATGAATTTGTATCCATCGATTCCACATCACTGCGCAGAAAATTTGCATTGTCTGAATTAAATGACATTAGACCTTATCCAAGACAGTAAACGACACTGTTGAAACGACATTGTACCCAATCTATGCGCGAATTACAGGCTGATCTGTGACGGGGTTGTACGGTTTTCATCAGTTTTGCCCGATCGGACCCCTAATCGAATCACTAATTGCACCCTCATTTATTTATTATTTGTCATTTATTTTTCAGTTAAAGTCCAAGATCCATTCCAGTCATCCGGCGGCGGATTCGTGAGCCAGTGACGACAGCGTTCGATATGGAGGGCGGCGGCTTGATCGTGACGATCGATTTCCAGCACCGTCGCAAATTGGCCAATGGCTTGAGCAAATCGACGTTTTAGGTACATATCACGGGCGACTTGATAATGCTCTACGACTTGCTGTTTTTGCTCAGAAATCGTCTCAGTTCTGAGTCCCAGCAGTTCATAAATTGCCACGGGCTGATTTTTTCCCTTGACTCGAATGTAATCTAATTCTCGCGCCCAAACCCGATCGGAACAGGGGCGGTACGTCGTCTCGCTAATCAAAATATCCGTTCCATACAGCTTGCTCGTACTTTCCAGCCGCGCACTCAAATTAACGCCATCGCCGATCGCAGTAAATTCCATTCGCTTACTGGATCCAATGTTGCCGCTAATTACTACGTCTGAATTGATCCCAATGCCAATTTTAATTTCAGGCTGTCCACGACTAGCGCGTTTTAGGTTGAAATCCACGAGTCGATGACGCATTTCTACAGCAGTCTGCACCGCCATCCACTGATGATCTGCTAAGGGCAACGGCGACCCAAATACGGCCATCAGTGCATCACCAATGTACTTATCTAAAATTCCTCGATGGGCAAATACTGCGTCTACCATCACCTCAAAATACTCATTCAGCATTTCCACGACATCTTCAGCGGCCAGAGTTTCTGTCAAGGTGGTGTAACTGCGAATGTCAGAAAACATGACCGATACATCTTTACGATCGCCGCCCATCTTGGCCGCATCAGGATTTTCCAGCAACTGCTCGGCCAGTTCTTGGGTCATGTAGCGATACATGGTGCTTTTCAGTCGCTTTGCATCACTGATGTCATCCATCACCACCAACACACCCAAAATATGGTTCGGGTCGTCTGCGGCAGTTATTGAATTTATGGCTAAATTGACGCTGTGCTGATCACCGACATGGGTCGGAAGTAGGGTTTGGTCTGGGTAATATTGTTCACGATCTTTTTCAAATCTTGGATTAAGGGACATGCTAATCCAGCTGCGAAAGTTGGCCCGCTCAATCCGAATTATGTCCGTCACAGCTAAC
>JAYUEU010000105.1:0-5039 GCA_043739065.1 Synechococcales cyanobacterium
ATTGTGAGAAACACAAGCATTTGGGAAATAGGAAGATAAGTTCTTAAAAACCGAAAATACCAACTTAATCCCTGAGGATTGGAACCATCATGAAAGTCTGGATCGCCGATTTGGCCTGGGATTTGATGATGACGTTGGTGATTCAGAAGGCATTGATCGTAATTCAATACTGCATATAATCCGATCGCAAATTTACCGATCGCATGATTGAGCATCACATTGCTTGGAACAAGACTTTGGTGCATGGCATCATGGGCCAAAATGAAAAGTCCCGTCTGTAAAAATGTTCGAGTCAATACAATACTTATCCAATAAGCTGGCGAAAGTTGAGTTATGTCTATTAATAGAAACCCAATAAAGCTCAATACCCAAAGACTAATAATGACGATCGCCCACACTATCCCTAAACTTTTAAAATAAGGAATTGTAGCTTCTGCGGTTGTCAAAGTAGTGCTCATCGTTTGCGATCGTCATCTGTATTAGTGGAAACATGGCTTCAAATAAATGCCCCTGTACTTAATTGGATCACATCAGCAATTTGACAGATCCATTTGAAGAGCAAGGGACATTCATTTAAATGGTTCTAAACACCAAAATGTTCGATCTTAACGTGCGAAGTTCAGCAATTCCTTAGGAGATGCTAGAAGATCGATCGCAACAAAGAATACCTTGCCATCAGGATTCAACAAGAATCGCCAAGCAATATTCATACCCACATTTCCTCCGAACCAAGGGGTTTGACATTTTCCGGTGACTTTGATTTGGGTGTAACCGCCCTCTGCTTCTTCAGATACGCCACGCTCAGGAATCAGTTTCAGGTTTTGGCATTCTTCTTGGAAGAACTTCAAGACCGCATCTTTCCCAACAATAGGACGCTGGAATGGAGGCTGCAATGCACCATCAGGCGCAAATAATGTGATTAGGCTCTCGAAATCATTGGCATTCATGTCGTTCATGTAAGCCAAAATTGTTGGGTTGGTGACTCCCTCGATCGCAACGTTAGTCCGCTCAGCCTTAGGTAACTCCATCGGTTCACTGACGCGATTGAACTCACCCATTTTGCTCGTATCAAAACCCATATCCAATACAGAATTCCGTAAAACGGTAATCTGTTGCCCCGGTTCAAGCCCCTGAATTGAGACTAGAACGGCATTTGCATTAGCGGAAAGTTTGTAACCTTCAGGAATCGGTGCAACAATCCCTTGCGCCATCCATTCACCCAAGCGATGCCAGAACCCTAGCTTAAGGTTAGGAGTCCAGACAGCATAGGCACGGCTGACCGGAGAATCCGATCGGTTCGCAAGTTCACACATGGTCTGACTCTGTTGCAGAGGACTCATGTTGCGAATTTCATTGAGTGTATTCTCAGCAAACTGCATGTTAGCTGCACCAGGAGCCGCCATAGTGATCGTTTTGCCCATCTCAAGATACGCAAACCAAATCAGCGCTAGTTGATCTTCAGCCTTGAGCTGAACGAAACGCGCAACTGTTGCAGGTACGGCATCAGCAGCAAGGGTGTTAGGAAATATTCCGCGTGCTGAATCGATGGTAAAAGCCATGTGTGGACATCCTCAAAATTTACGAACAACAAATGAATTTTAGCTTAGAACAAGTTCCACAGATTTTTTCTGTAACCTAAGTACTCACCTGGTTAACTAGTTTTTCAAGTTTATATTAAGAATAGTAACAGATTTTTCATATATCTCAACCCCCACTTTGTTGAAATTATTTTCAACAGCAAAAATCTCAATCGATCGGGGGAGGGTTCGGTTAAGAGACTGTCCTGCGATCAAGGCCGGAATGAAGGTGCGATCGGTCATTCTAGGGAAAGGATTATGTTTTGCACTTTCTCTATCACCCCTTAATCACTCTGTCGGAGGTTTTTCCTGTGTCTCGATCGTCTGCTCAACCCCCCCTCTCATTTATTACGCCTAATTTGGACCTGAAAATTGTTTGGCTGACAAAATGGTTGTTGCCCTTCTGGATGCGATCGAAGACCTCTATTGCTGAAGTGCGGGCCGTAGACTTAGAAAAACTGGTGCGGGTTTATCAAGATTTTGAGGGCCAAAAGGTGCGAGTGTTGATGGCCTTTCGACATCCGAGTGTCGATGATCCGGTGGCTATAGGCTATGTACTAAATCGATTGTTGCCGAAGACTGCCCAGAAAATGGGAATAAAGTTTCGCCATGTAACCCATGCCCATTTTATGTACGATCGGGGTATTCCTCTGTGGGCAGGCAAAATGATGGGCCAGCTCTACTCAAAATTGGGGGGTACGCCCATTATGCGCGGCAAGGTCGATCGGATGGGTCTTAAAAGTGCGCGTAAGTTATTGCTTGATGGACAGTTTCCATTATTGGCAGCTCCCGAAGGTGGAACCAATGGTCATAGTGAAATCATTAGTCCCTTAGAACCGGGCATTGCTCAAATGGCATTTTGGTGTGCGGAGGATCTGCAAAAATTGGGCCGCCATGAGAAAGTGATTATTGTCCCGATCGGCGTTCAATACAAATATATAAATTCTCCATGGGCCGCAATTCAACAATTACTTGGAGAATTAGAAAATGATTGCGGATTAACTAATTCTGGTAACACGATCGGAGAAGCATTAGACGAACAACTCTATCACCGAATGTATTGCTTAGGTGAACATTTACTATCAGTAATGGAAACACATTATCAACGGTTTTATCATTGTGAATTAGGTCCGATCGAGAATCCCTCCAGTGATAATAATGTTTTGTTTGGCCAACGCTTATCAAGGCTTATGGACAATGCGTTGATCGTTGCAGAACAATACTTTAACGTACAAAGTCGTGGAACGGTAATCGATCGATGTCGTCGTTTAGAACAACTTTCCTGGGAACTGATTTACCGCGATGATCTAGATCTAGAAACAACGTCATTACTCGATCGGGGGCTGGCCGATCGGGTTGCGGAGGAAGCGAGTTTACGATTATGGCATATGCGATTAGTTGAGGGCTTTGTGGCGGTAACAGGTAAATATGTTCGTGAAAAAATAACTGTTGAACGCTTTGCTGAAACATTACTATTAACCTGGGAAATGCTTCAAAAAATTCGTACCGATCGCTCCGCATTCGATCGACCAAAACTCGGTAAAAAAATCAGCTATGTGACTATTGGAGAACCAATTCTAGTTTCCGATCGATTTGAGGACTATAAGCGCGATCGGCGATCGGGAAAACAAGCGGTAACAGTATTAACTCAAGATCTACAAACAGCATTACAGGGGATGATTCGATAGGTCAATATTGTAGATACTTCCAGCTGTTGATGGATTGGGACCTTCTAGACTCTGCAGCTCACTGATAAAAAGCATCGTATTAAAATCCTGCTCTTCGATCGTTTTGCTTCAGAGAGCACACGATCGACCTTATTTCTATATTTCTATACAAAAATCCCCCAAGTCCTAAAACCTGAGGGATTTCTATAAGTCTTAATTTAAGACAATTTAGAAGTTCATTTCAACGGCTTGAACCCGTTCAACTTGCTTCTTCTTCAACACCAACATGATTTGAGCGAGGGTTGTGATTGCGAAGAACGCCATCAGACCCAAAACTCGGTTAGGGTTTTGCAGCACGATTTCGGTATCAATTTGACCAAAACCGCCTACGTTAGGGTTGTCTGTTAAAGGTTGACCCGCCGTCACCTCATCGCCCACAGCGACCAAAATTGTTGGTCCAGCAGGAATGGTTTCCGTAACGGTCTTGTCATTTTCACCTTGAATGGTTACAAGGGTAGCACCTTCTTCGGATGGAGTAATGGCGCTAATACTCACGGTAAGGGTTGCATTATAAACCGCATTATTGCTCTTATCGCCCGTTGGGTAGATCTGACCACGACCGCGATTTCCGCCGACGTGAATCTGATATTTACCAAAGTTAGCGTTGGAGTCAGTGCCGGGATCCGGAGACAGAATCGGGAAAGTCAGTTCCTCATAGTCATCACCCGACAGTGGACCTACAACCAAAATATTTGGCTTTGCATCGCTGTAAGGCTGGATGTACATGTCGGCGACCGCCGCACGCTGCTCGTCTGTCATCCGATCGTCAGGAGCCAAGATAAATCCTTCTGGCAGCACAACGACAGCACCGACATTCAGGCCAGCCTTGCTGCCGTCACCCGCTACTTGTTGAACGCTGTGGTCGTAAGGTAGCTTGACGATCGCTTCAAACACGGTATCGGGTAAAACCGACTGAGGCACTTCGACTTCAGTGGTTTTTTTAGCCAGATGGCAGTTGGCACAGACAATACGACCTGTTGCTTCACGAGGGTTTTCGTAGGCACCCTGGGCGAAGATTGGATAGGCTTGGGCGGGCAGTGCGGAGAGGCTAGCGGTTAAAAATGTTGCGATAACGGCAACGGCTAGAACGACTCTCCGAAAAATGGCGGTAAGCCAAGTTGTGGAAATATTGACCATTTTCATGAGTTCTAGTTGGTTCAGCGTGATGACAGCAAACGAGTTAAGCGGAACGAGTCAAGCGCGATCGCTCTAATTACGCCCACCACGGATCTTCACCCGTGCGGAAATCTTCTTCAGTCCATTGAGTGAAGCTAATCCGATCGTCGGCAATGGTTGCATGGGCAAGGGCTAACGATAGAGGTGCTGGACCCCTGACCACCTTACCCGTGGCATCATACTGAGACCCGTGACAAGGACACATGAACTTGTTTTCGTTGGCGTTCCAAGGAACCACACAACCCAAGTGAGTACAGACCGCATTAACTCCATAATTGGAAATAGTGCCATCATCTTGAACAATCACATAGGTCGGATCGCCTTTTAGACCCTGTGCCAAGGCTCTATCACCGGGCAAATGGGTAGTCAAATAGCTGCTAACTACGATGTCGTTACCGAGGGCATCTTTGGCTGTTACGCCGCCGCCACCACCACCCGCCGAGGGAGGAATGAAGTAGTCAACCAGTGGGTACAAGACCCCCAAGGCCACTCCAGTCACGGTACCGAATGTAAGCAGATTCATAAATTGGCGACGGCCCATGCTGGGAACGTCTGCGGA
>JAYUEU010000106.1:0-5450 GCA_043739065.1 Synechococcales cyanobacterium
CGACTCAAAAGACGACAAAAATTCTGGTGAACGTCATCCGCTACTCGATCGAAATAATCCGGCGCAATCCGATAATCAAGAGGCAGAACGGCATCCAGATCCCAATGATTTTGATTAACCCGCAATCGGGTGGCAGTTTGCCTAAAGCGTGATTTATGAGTTGTTAGCATTGGGGTTCTCAATCAGGGATATAGCCCTCATTCGAGACAATATGGGGAATAATCAAACAGTGTCGGCCCGTAATTTTAGACGTATCACCACGAATAATCATCCCAGCGGCAACCCCATCAATCGCCCAACTGCCGACCACATAATGATATCCAAAAGCTTGCGGGAGTTCGATATATTCCTGAATGATGAATCCCTCTGAACCATAGCCAAAAGATTCTTTTTGTTCTAGTGCGCCGTATCCACTTTCGATCGAAATTCCCGCGCCTTCAAATCCCAGCAACGGTTTGAGTACATGCATATCAAAGAGTAATTTCGTTGCATCGACTGCGGTGGCATTGTCGAAATACGTTGGTAATAGATATTGCCCATAGTCCGAATCGCCAAACTGCTCCCACATCATCGCCAATGCCCCTTTGTTCGACAGCACTTGCTTCCATAGCGGTTCAATGATTTTGACTTCACCTGTTTCCAATCGATCGGCAAACACCTGAGTACTGCCATCATTTGCCATATCATTTTGCAAATCTGACCAGTCATACATTTTCCACAATACGGGAATTCGATCGTTGGCATGATCAACAAAATAACCCTCCTCATCTAACCCCAATCCCTGCTGAATTTCACGGCCCCGATCGTCTTCCAAGCCGCGCAGATAGACAATTTGGGTATAAATATTCGGATCAACATCATCAAGCAGGATTTGAATCAACTGCATCGCCATTTCTAGATCTTCTTCAAGATTCTCATCCACCAAAAAGGAAATTCCGCACTCTTGAAGATTGTATGCCGCAACAATACGCCGCCATTGTGTTGCAATTTGCTCCCAGAATTCATTGAACTGACTGGCATCGCTCGGTAACGGGAATGCACTCCGTTGGTGATTCTGCATATAATCCACATACCAATTCCATTGATAAATAGTTTCGGCTCCCAGCAGTGGCGTTTCTCCATTGATTTCCAGTAGCTTGATGGCACCTTCTTCCGTGACGGCGAAATCGAATCGCGTATGCAACGAGAGATCTTCAACAGGTTCCGTCCGGTCCCAGCTATTTTTGATGGCTGGCCAATATTCCGGCGAGATCTGGAGTTGGGCCAATCGTCGATCGACATCACCAGAATCGAGATCGGTAAAAAACCAGTCGAGAAACTCAATTCCCATGGTCCACAGCGACTCAGTAGCTTGAGCGATCGCCGTTTCTTCCTGACCCGTGAATTGAATGGCAAAGGGTTGCGGGAGGGCTTCCACCCAATATTGCTGTGCTCGATCGCTTAAAACATCCGCTTGGTAGGCATTCTCACGAATATGCTGCTGCCAATCGGGACGACAAAGGATAGCGATCGGTTTCATCTTGATTTACCCTTTTATTTATTTTCCACCACGGCCAGTTGATTTAAATGAAGACCCAAACCCCTGACTGCTTCTGCCCTTAATGATTCCTTTAGCAGCGGTTCCGGTGGGCCGAACGGGAGCTGCAAAACTGGTATGACGAGGCACAGTGACACGGCCTGGGGTCGCTTGGGGAATCACTTTTCCGTAAGGCGTGACGATGGAGCCGGAAGTACTACTTTGGTAGACCGGGCGATTGTCGTAGATGCGATGGGAGCCTCCATCATAATAGATATGACTAGAACTAGTGGAGTATGGATCGATATAGGTGCCGCCATAGATAGGACGAAATCCCGCTGTTGTTTCGCCCGGACGAGTTGCTTGACACTGCACCCCTTCGGCATAGCAATCGGCGATCGTGCTATAAATCGGCGCTGTTTTTTCATATTCCTGCTGGGCAGCCTGCATTTGAGCGGCGCAGTCCTCAACCTTCATCGGCGGTGGGGTTGGAGCTTCCTCCCCTTCGTCCCCTTGGAAGTCTTTTTGTAACGTGACGTATTCAGCTTGCTGCTTCTTGATGTCTGCTTCGCATTGAGCAGTAGTTTGATAAAATACCGAATCGATCGGGTCGTCGGGCTTTTCCTCGGAATTCTTGTAAATGACAACGCCCCCTGCAACGATAGCCGCGATCGTTAACCCCAGATAAACTTGTTTGCGACGAATGGGACGGCTTTTTAGATTTTGTGAGTCGTTGTCGGGTTGAGTCATGATCTGTTAGGTCGCCCGAATCGATTGAGTGAACACTGCTTAGTTAGATGCTTCTGTAGTTGCTTAGTCCTATGTACATCCTAGGATTCCCAAACTCATGTGTCAATTTAGCGATCCCCATGTATTAATTTTATGATCTCCGAGAATATATTCCCTAAGGACTCCGATCGGTGGGCGGTTGTTCGGTGGGTGGAAGCGAGGCTGCGGCTTGACTATCGGGATCCCAGATCTGGGTCGGCACATCGTAATCCTGGTTGTCATCTAGATCTATGTCCAATAAACGAGGCAACAATGCGCTGTCAGGGATGAGATCTTGAAGCGCGGTTAATGCCTCTGTAGCGGTTTGGTAGCGCTGCTTATAATTGTGAGCCGTAAGACGGTTGACAATAGCGGCTAGGGGACGACTGACGGTAGCGTAGGTTTCCCAGGCGATCGTATTGGTATTGGGATCGGGCAACAGTTGGCGAGCGGGCAGTCCCGTCAGAGCTTGGATAGCCAGAATACCGACTCCGTAGAGATCGCTGCTGGGTCGGGGATTGCCCAGTTGTTGTTCGGGAGCCATGTAGCCTTGAGTACCGATGCCAACCGTAAGGTCGGAGGGTTCATCCGGATCGGGGATGCGTTCAAGGGCTTTGACGGCTCCAAAATCGATCAGGACGAGGCGTTGATCGTTCGATCGTTGGATAATGTTGCTGGGTTTGATGTCGCGGTGAATTACTTGGTTGTCATGGACAAAGTTCAAAATGGTTAGGAGTTCTACTAAAATGCCGATCACCGTGACCTCGGGTAACTGGCGGCCTAAGGTAATGGTTTGACTCAGTGGCGTTCCGGGGATGAATTGTTGAATTAGGTAAAACTCTTGCCCCTCTTCAAAAAAAGCCAAAAGCTGCGGAATCCGATCGTGTCGTCCTAGTTCTTGTAAGGTCAATGCCTCGCGTTCAAATAATCGACGTGCTAAGGCCAAATGGCTCACGCTGTCGCTGCGGGGCCGCAAATGTTTCACTACGCAGACGGGTTTGCCGGGAAGCTGAATATCGCGAGCCGTATAGGTTTCGCCAAATCCACCCGATCCGAGGATTTTACTAATTTCATACCGCCCACCCAGTTGTTTACCCTGTAACTCGTCTTGACGTTCTTGAAGAATATTGCGCAAGCTCGGATCGTCTTGTTGTTCGATGATTTGCTGGACGAGGGGTGAGCCACCATAGCGTTTGAGGGTGCTGCGTAATTGTCGTTGAGTCCGCCGATCGCTCCCCAACCGGACTAATGGATAGAGCAATCCGGCAAGGCTGAGGCTAGCACTGGGCACTACGATCGGCAAGTGTAATCTCAAAATCGTCAAGCTAGCGTAGCCAATGCAAAACCACAGGCCGATCGTTAAGCCTAGCCATAGGGGAACCATCCATAGCGGGCGACGAACATTCGGTTCACGGCTGAGGGCTAACAAGGGCAATAGAACAATGAAAAATACTAGTCCCCCATTCTGCCAAGGCAAACTTAAGGCCGATCGCAAATCTTGATTCTGTAACCGGGCAACGATCGCCGTGGCATGAAGTTCAATGCCAAACATGCGACCAACAGAGGTAGGTAAAATATCACCCTGAATGGTGGCAGTCGATCCAGTTGTTCCCATTGAGGTAGCAGTCGATCCAATTAATACAAGTTTGTCTTTAAAATACGCCCCTTTTTTTAACCGATCGCTATTCCAATTCTCATCGGACAAAATATGCCACATCGGGATGGTTTGGCCCTCAAAAGTCTGATTTGGCAATCCGAGAAAGGGAATATCCTGTGGACTAGGGTTCAGATTATTTAGAAAACCTGCTTTCTTGAGTAAGGCATCAGCAAAGGTCAACGGTGTAGAGTCATCGGTGTTTTGTAAGCCCGGTAGATCTAGATGATTACCAAATTTGTGGATTCGTTGATCGGGTTCTGTAGGGAAATTTATGGTACCGATCGTAGCGTTCTGAAAGGGACAGTAAGGTAATGTGAGCTGGGTTTGTTGCCAGTTTGCGGTGTTGATAATGTCATATTCGGCGGCGAGAACGAGGCGATCCCGGTATTTGTTAATGGTCTGTTGCAGGAGACGATCGTCGTCTGAAAGATTAGCCTGATTAATGTTGGCACAATCCACACTATCGGCCACAACACTATCGGGGCTGGGCAAATCAAATACAACATCAACGGCTACAGCCCTAGCGCCTGCCGTCATTAGTCGATCGATCACCTGGGCATAGAGCCGACGTTTAAGTGGTAGAGGCTGTTTGAGTTGATTTAACGTATCATCATCGATCGCTACAATCACCACATTTTCAGGTGCAGGAGTAGGGAACTGAATCACTTTTGCCCGATGTAATAGGCTCTGAATATCTCGATCGTCGCTTTGCAGAATCAACGGATTCCAAGCTGTGACAGTTGTTGCCACGATCGCAAAACCAAGCGGTAGTATCGTCCAGCCCCAAGACCATCGTTGGAGGGTGTGTTTGACAGTGGTCAGAAGATCCGTTGAGGAAGGGCGGCTTGGAGATTGACTTAAGGGTTTGATCGTATACTCTTTCTCGGTGGTGGGCAAAAGCGTCTCGTCGTCGGGGGCAGAGGACATGGTGGGTTATGCCTGAGTCTTGGATCTACGTCGAGGCCGATCGGTCTGGCGCGGTTTAATAAGTTGTCGCAGCACTGGAATTAGGATGGGGACAAGGACAAGACCAAGGGCAATAGCACTAACCAGAACAAAACCTAAGGGGAGTTCAATAGACTTCGCGAGGAAGAAACTGAGCTGTACGGGCGTCGCATTTTGATAGGCTAAAACGGCGCAAACTAGAGCTAAAACTGCGGCTGTAGTGGTGGTTATTAAATGAAGTGCTGTTTTCATTATGTCCCTCGGATCTCCCTTAAACAAAATTTTAGATCAAAAAATAACTGCATCGATCGTAATGGATCAATGCAGTTGTGGGGTATCAATGTTGATTTGACTTTAGGAAACTAAAAATATGGATAATGACCTATTTCAATCCATCAATCAACGATTCCATGAACTTCGAAATCTGGGTCAACTTTTCATGCGTAGTGGTCTCAATGTCAACCCGAATCAATGGTTCCGTACCCGATGGTCGCAATAGCACCCAGCTTCCGTCTGCTAGGTAAAGTTTGATCCCATCTTTACGCCCCAATTCCTTCACGCCGA
>JAYUEU010000107.1:0-6399 GCA_043739065.1 Synechococcales cyanobacterium
TGAATTACTCTATCGGTTTGAATTTCCCGAACGTCCCGGCGCAATGATTTTGTTCCTTCAATCGATGAGTCCAAATTGGAATATTAGTTTGTTCCATTACCGCAATCATGGAGCCGATTATGGCCGTATTCTTGTGGGAATGCAGGTGCCGCCGCAGGAAATGACTCAATGGCAGGCATTCCTTGATACGTTGGGATATCAATGGTGGGAAGAGACGCAAAATCCAGCCTATGCATTATTTTTATGATGGCACTTTTTATGATGGCACTATGATAATTTCGACAATAGTTATTTATCCAGTACTCAACATTCGGTCTTGACATGAATAGCATTTTCATGTGTGAGGCAATTAGGGCGTACAGTAGAATCGAACAATTTGCTGAAATTCAAATGGGTGTGAATCGTGATAAGCCAGATCTCTGGAAAGCTGATGTAGCAGCGTCGGTGGATATGTATAATTCTTGGTTTATAGATTTCGCACCACAAGCATTTCGAGGCACTCGCGTTAAAGTTACCGAAATTGTGGCCTCGACGCTGAAGGCTACCGATAATCTTAGAACCTTGCAGCCAGAAATTCTTCGGCAGAATCCAGCTATTCTGCCAACTCTCAGGATGTGTACCTGTCCGCCAATTGCTAGAGATCGTCTGATTGGATTGGCAAGTGTGGCTAAAAGTGTTGTGGATCGTATGGAAATCACTGGAAAATTGCCTGTTCGAATGACAAGAGATCGACTTGATGAAGAATTAATAAAAATTACAAATATTATTATAAGACTTGCAGATCGAGACATTTTCTCTTGGCTAGATACGAATCAAACACCCACAGAAAGTGAAGTCTACCGTGCAGCCACAATTGTTGCAGATCGTTTATGCGGTTCGGCGGCGGATCCTATTATTCGCAATGCTCAAGAAGTACGACAATTAAGGGAGATTGCATCATGGCTTGATGGAAATGGATATTATTTATTACCTGCTACCCAAAGAGTAAGGTTTGATGAAATGCCAGCAGGAACATACAGTTTTCGACTCAATATCTCTGTCAACTTGTTAGAAGAGGGTGGTAAAACAGTGAATATACCCGTCGATGCGGTCATTATGCGTAAAACGGCCCAACCTGGAGATTTGCCCTTGTTGTTGGAGGCAAAATCAGCAGGTGATTTTGCAAATGTCAATAAACGCAGGAAAGAAGAAGCCCGAAAAGTACAGCAACTACGTGCGACGTATGGCAATACAATTGAATTTGTCTTATTTCTATGTGGCTACTTCGATAGTGGGTACTTAGGCTATGAAGCCGCTGAAGGTATAGATTGGGTTTGGGAGCACCGTATAAATGACTTTGCAAAATTTGGATTGTAGTATCGATTTGATAGAAGCTAAAAGGGCTATCGAGCAAATTCAACTGGATGCTTCTAAAACTTCTTCAGAACGTAATCGTTTAGGACAATTTGCTACACCAAACTTGTTGGCAATCGAGATTCTTAGATACACTAAGACGCTACTTCCAATCAATGAGGAAATCTATTTTTTAGATCCAGCAATTGGTACTGGTTCATTTTACTCAGCATTACTACAATTATTTTCAGATGATAAAATAAAAAGTGCTATTGGCTATGAAATCGATCGAGACCATGCTGAAGCAGCCCTTAAATTATGGGCTGGTACTTCTCTTCAGCTCAATATCGCAGATTTTACAGAAAGTGTTCCACCTCAAAATGAAAATGCTAAATCTAACTTATTGATTTGTAATCCACCCTACGTCCGACACCATCATTTATCAGGTGAAAAGAAAATTTCTCTTAAAAGCCTAGGGATACAAACTACTGGTATTGAGCTGAGTGGACTAGCAGGTCTTTACTGCTATTTCCTTTTGGCAGCACATAGATGGATGTCACAGAATGGAATAGCTTGCTGGCTCATTCCTTCTGAGTTTATGGATGTAAACTACGGAGAGAAGATTAAAGAATATTTATTAGATCGAGTAACTCTATTGCGAGTTCATCGCTTTGCCCCTGATGACTTACAATTTGCAGATGCTCTTGTTTCTTCATCAGTTATTTGGGTTAGAAATATAGAACCAACTCACAACTACTCTGTAGAGTTTACTTATGGAGGTAGTATTAGCTGTCCAATTTCTTCAACAACTATTTCATCGACAACACTGAAAAATCTATCGAAATGGAATAATTCTTCAATCTCATCCGCTAAAAATATAAAAACTTACTCTAGTATCAAATTGTCTGATCTGTTTTCGATTAAGCGAGGAGTTGCTACGGGCGCTAATGATTTCTTCATTCTTACACCTGAACGAATTCATGAGCACCGTATTCCATCTGAGCTTTTAACCCCAATTCTTCCTAGCCCTCGATATTTGCTAGATGATGAAATATTCTCAGATAATCAGGGAAATCCAAGTCTTGAACGCAAACTTTTTTTGCTAACTTGTAAATATTCAATAGAGTATTTACAAGTTAGATACCCTTCCGTCGAGGCTTATCTAAAACAAGGTGAAGATGCTGGGATATCAGACCGCTATTTATGTAAACATCGATCATTATGGTACTTACAGGAAACCAGACATCCTTCAATGTTCTTATGTCCATATATGGGAAGGAATAAGTCTAGAAATGGTAAGCCCTTTCGGTTTATCCTTAACCATTCTAAAGCGATTGCACCCAATGTCTATCTTATGATATATCCAAAACCATACTTAGAAGCTCTAATATCATCTAATCCTGATTTGATTAAGTCTGTTTGGAAAGCTTTGAACTCAATTCCTATACAAACCTTAATCCATGAAGGTCGGGTTTACGGAAATGGACTGCATAAACTAGAACCAAGAGAGTTGGCAAATATACCGGCAGATCTTCTACTCGAAACGCTACAAAAATCGTAGTCACTGTATCTAAAATGCTCATACAAATCGACCTCTGAAATTTGATTGGTATGATGATGGAACGGTCATTTGTAGCAGGGAATAGATAATAAACCTAAACACCATCTGTCTCAGAGCGCTAGGGCAACTTTGACAATAATTTTAAAAGACTCCGACTCCGATCGTTCAACAATGTTTTGCGGTACATATCTGCGGCTTTACGAATGCTGTCGGCTTGGGTGGGATAGGGATGAATGACAGCGGCAAGTTTACCTAAACCAATTTTGTTTACTATCGCCGTTGTGATTTCGCTAATCATTTCACCTGCATGATTCGCCACAATGGTAGCCCCAAGAATTTCGTCACTTCCCTCACGGAGTAGAACTTTGACAAATCCATTTTCCTCGCCATCGGTAATGGCCCGATCGACCGTACTCATAGGGATTGTAATTGTCGTTGTCGGAACCGCTGCTTGACTCGCATCGAGTCCGACATGGGCAATTTCTGGCTGAGTATAGGTCACCCAAGGCATGATCAAATTACTTAACTTTGATTTACCTAATCCAAAGGGTGAAAAGAACGCGTTTTTAATCACAATTCGGGCTGCAAAATCTGCCGCATGGGTAAACTTCCAATCCATACAGATATCGCCCGCTGCAAAAATATGAGGCTGACTGGTTTGAAGGTAGTCATTCACAAGCACGCCTTTGCGACGATCAAACTCAATTCCGATCGCCCCTAAATTCAACTTCTCGATATTGGGCTGTCGTCCCGCTCCAATCAAGATTTCATCAACTGTGATTTCGGTGATTTGACCATTTGGTAATTGAATGGTTACAAGTTTACTCCGATCGCTGGTCGTCACACGTTGACATTGAGCATTGGTTAAAATATTCACGCCATCTTGTTGTAATTGAGTTTTTACAATTTCAGCGGCCTCTGGATCTTCTTTATCAAGTAATTGAGCATTCTTATGAATTAACGTCACCTCAGAACCCAATCGCTGAAACGCCTGCGCCAATTCACACCCGATCGGACCACCGCCAATCACGGCCAATCGTTTTGGACGTTCAGTCAATGAAAAGACCGATTCGTTGGTCAAAAATCCAGCTTCATTCAATCCGGTTACATCAGGACATTTCGCCCGCGCACCTGTAGCAATTACCGCTTTTTTAAATTTGAGCGATGCGCCTGCAACCGTGATGTGATGGGGATCTTCAAACTGTGCTGTCCCAAAAAATACATCAATTCCGAGATCCCGAAATCGCTGCGCTGAATCATTCTGGCTGATTTCCGATCGCACCTTCCGCATTCGTTCCATTACGACGGCAAAATCGATCGATACGCCCTGCGCCGCTACGCCCAAGCTTGCTGCATTCTGAATTTCACCCACAACCCGAGACGATCGAATCAAACACTTGGACGGCACACAACCGACATTCAAACAATCGCCCCCCATCGATTCTTTTTCAATCAGTGCAATCTTCAATCCTATCCCAAGTCCCGCACTACCCGCAGCCACAACCAAACCAGCAGTCCCTGCTCCGATTACCACCAAATCATACTCAGATTGAGGCGTTGGATTAATCCAATCACTCGGATGGACACGGTTGAGCAATTGCCGATCGTATTTATCTATAGGGTTCATATCTATAGGATTCATATTGTTATTCCTCAATAGTTTGGTCAAGTGCTTTTTGGGCGATGCGTGTGATGTAGATAGTCACGCCGATCGTAACAATAAATCCAATAATTTTGGCGATCCACTGCAATCGTTCCGTCTCAGGATCAAGCCTATTCGTCGTTCCAATCAAGGCAATATTACCAACCAATGACCCAAGGTAAACATACAAAACCGTCCCCGGAATCATACCGATCGAACCGAGTACATAATCCTTAAATGAAACCTGCGTAATTCCAAAGGCATAGTTCAATATATTAAAGGGAAACAATGGTGAAAGACGGGTCAGCAATACAATTTTGAATCCATTTTTTGCCACTGCCGCATCGATCGCCCCAAACTTCGGATAGCCCACCATCTTCTCTGTCACCCAGCTTCGAGCAAAATTTCGCCCAATCCCAAATGCGATCGTCGCCCCTAAGGTTGCCGCAATAAATACATACACCGTCCCAAACCCCAAGCCAAACAAAACACCCCCGCCCAAGGTTAAGATCAATCCCGGCACAAACAAAACAGTTGCCAAGTTATAAATCAAAATGAATCCGATCGGTGCGATCGGTCCCAAGCCTTGAACCCAGCTTAGTGAATCTCTCAGGATGTCTTGTAGCATTGAATGCACCAACAAGTGGGAAAAAATAACAAAACCCGATTTCCTAAGGACGAAAACAACATTCACTCCTCCAGAAATCGGGTTCCAACTCTATCCAGTATCACTTATTCTTCAATTCCGAAGACTTCATCAAATACTTTACCGACCTTACTTCCGGTATCGATCGAAGACATTGGGTCTTTACGCAAACGATGACGCAAACACAAGGTAACAATGCGACGAATATCACTCACGGTTACTTCAGTCCGATTCTCGTAGGCTGCAAGTGCCTTTGCCGCACGATTAGTCACAATATCGCCGCGCAATCCGTCTACATCCAATTCAGAACAGACTTGAGAGATTTTGACTCGCAAATCATGATCAATCTTAATGCCCTTCAGACGCTCTTGAGCTTGAACGATTTTTTCCTGTAAACCATCTTGTTGAGGCTGGAATTCAACCAAAAATGTCGCAGAATTGGCATCAAATTCAGTTCGTTGTTCAACGATTTGGACGCGTAATTCTGGATCTTTCACCGTGCGAATTTCAGCGTGCATTCCAAACCGATCGAGTAATTGGGGCCGCAGTTCGCCTTCTTCTGGATTCCCTGAGCCAACCAATACAAACCGCGCCGGGTGACGAATGGAAATGCCTTCACGCTCCACGGTGTTCCAGCCAGATGCGGCAGAATCGAGTAATACATCGACTAGGTGATCGTCTAGAAGATTGACTTCATCCACATACAAAATGCCGCGATTTGCTTTTGCTAATAATCCAGGCTCAAATGCCTTAATCCCTTCAGAAAGCGCTTTTTCAATATCAATCGTGCCGCACACCCGATCTTCAGTCGCACCCAAGGGCAAGTCCACCATTTGAACTTTCTTCTTGGCGATCGTGACTGTGTTTCCCTGTTCAATGAATGCCCGCACCTCATCCCCCATGATTTCAGGGTCTGTGGGGTGGCTATTAAACGGGTCATCGGCTACCACATCAATTTCAGGTAGCAGGTCGGCCAATGCACGAATAGTTGTCGATTTGCCCGTACCCCGATCGCCCATAATCATCACACCCCCGATTTTGGGATCAATGATATTGAGGATGAGCGCAAGTTTCATTTCCTCCTGACCGACAATGGCCGTGAATGGAAATACTGCACGACGGCGCAGTTGGGTTGGAGCATCAGGAGTCATTACCACAGGATTTTCTCTTGTCTTAATTTAGGGTTGGATTGGTCAGTTGAACGGGATCAATTGTCGC
>JAYUEU010000108.1:0-25546 GCA_043739065.1 Synechococcales cyanobacterium
GGATTTGATAAAACCGACCATAAATCGCCAAGTAGCACATAAAAATTACGTCTCCATGGGCATAGGCAGGTTGGCGTGGAGCGTTGCGCAAAATGTCCATACGGATTAGGCCGAAAACTGCGCTGCTCAAATATTTCCCCAGCATGAGCATCGATCGTAGTCGAACGGACGGGCGGATGTGGTCGGTGTGGATGCGGGTAAGATCGATGTCTTTGATTTGACGGCCTTGTTCATCAATTTCAGTTGTGTCGGAGTGAGCCAAAATCACGTCGGGGCATGTGTCTAAGACTTCGACGCATTTTTCCAGAAAATCAGATCTCAGCAAGTCATCGCAAGCGTGCCATTTAAAATACTTACCGTTGGACAAATCAAAAACGCGGTTATAGTTCCAACCTGGTCCGTGATTGATATCCGATCGATGATACTGAACACGGGAATCTATTTGCTCATATTCGCAACAAATTGCAGGCGTTGAGTCGGTTGAGCCATTGTCAGAAATAATAATTTCAAAATCCTGAAATCCTTGATTAAGAAGTGATTCCAGGGTTTCCTTAAGATACTTTTCACCGTTATAAACAGGAATTCCAATGCTGACAATAGGAATATGCTGACTCATAATAGTCTTTATAAAGCGTAGTGGTAATTGCAAAAATGATATTTAGGATGGTATCACGTACTAATATTTGACGTAAGATTTTATCCGTAAAAATTCACTAATTCGTTACGTTTAGATGCACATCATCCTAATCAAAATAATCCCTCTCGCCATACATCTATAGACTTGGATTTATGCACTTAGATTCAGACGATCGAAGAATTCTTTAACCGATCGACGACAGCGCAAATTAAATCTGTCTGTCTAGCGATATTATGTATTGCAAGCAAGGGTTGTGGTTTTCCGATAGAGTGGTATGAAGAGAACCACAGAATACCTAAAAATCCATGAATTTATTGCAAGCTGACGTGCCTAATTTTCTAGACGCTCAGAATTCGACCCAAGCCATTAAACTGCCCGATCTTCTGGCTCCAGCGGGGAATTGGGAGTGCGCAAAAGCAGCGGTGGCAAATGGCGCGGATGCAATTTATTTTGGACTCGATCGCTTTAATGCGCGGATGCGATCGCAGAATTTTACTGAGGCGGATTTACCGGACCTGATGGAGTTTTTACATCAGCGCGGTGTCAAAGGCTACGTCACATTGAATACGCTAATTTTTCAAGATGAATTAATTGAAGCAGCGCAATATATTCGGAGTGTGATTGCAGCGGGTGTGGATGCAGCGATCGTTCAAGACGTTGGGATTTGTAATTTAATTCGACATATTTCGCCGGATTTTCCGATTCACGGATCGACGCAAATGACCGTCACTACAGCAGCAGGAGTTGAATTCGCGGCAGAATTAGGATGTCAGTTAGTGGTCTTAGCGCGGGAATGCTCGATCGCAGAAATTAATAAAATTCAATCTAAAATTAAAACAACCTGCGAGTTGCCATTAGAAGTTTTTGTCCATGGGGCGCTATGTGTTGCCTATTCGGGACAATGTTTGACGAGTGAATCATTGGGGGGACGATCGGCCAATCGGGGAGAATGTGCCCAAGCTTGCAGAATGCCCTATGACTTGATTTGTGATGGCGAAGAGGTGGCGTTGGGCGATCGGCGATATTTGCTGAGTCCGCAGGATTTATCAGGATTAGAAGTATTACCGGAGTTGATTCAATCTGGAGTAACCTGTCTAAAAATTGAAGGTCGATTGAAAGCGCCGGAATATGTGGCCAATGTAACGAGGGTTTATCGTCAGGCGATCGATCGTGTTGCTGAATCAATGGGCTTAAATAAAGAATTTAAAGTCAGTTCGGACGATCGGTATGATCTCGAAATGGCATTTTCCCGTGGATTGTATACCGGTTGGTTCAATGGCATTAACAATCAAGAACTCGCCCATGCACGATATGGCAAAAAGCGCGGAGTTCTTTTGGGAGATGTGTTGGCGGTGCAATTGGACAAATTTAGTAATGTGCAGGTGGTCTTGCGAACCCAAGCTCCTGTAAAACCGGGCGATGGAATTGTATTTGATGCGGGTCGTCCGGATGAGAAGGAAGAAGGCGGACGGGTGTATACGGTAGATCTGCGACGGAGTGAAACCTATTTAACCTTTGGCCGTGGGGCGATGGAATTAGAGCGGATTCATGTGGGCGATCGCATTTGGAAAACGAGTGATCATGAACTCGAAAAACGCGTACGACAAACTTATGAATCGGACAATTTGCATCAGCGACCTTTGGATTTGGAAATTCATGGAGCCATTGGTGAACCCTTAGTGGCGATCGCTCGGGATACCATGGGCAATGTGGTACAGGCAGAGTCAACCATGGCTTGCATTGAAGCCCATTCAAAACCATTAGATAGCGATCGATTGCGCGATCAATTGGGTCGTTTAGGGAATACGCCGTTTGTATTAGGCCAACTAGTCAATCATATTACGGATCCAGTTATGGTGCCCGTGAGTGCATTGAATCGTATTCGTCGGGAATTGGTGGAAAAACTAGAGGAAGTCCGATCGCAGCCGAAACGTTGGCAATTGAATAAAAATGCGATCGTTAAAGATCTGTTGCCTACAATGTCCGATTCTTCAACCGAAACCAAGCCAAATTTAATTGTTCTGGTTCGTGAATTAGATCAAGTTGATGCGGCATTAAAGCTCGGCGTTCGTACTATTTATTGTGAATTTGAAGATCCCCGTGAATATAGCGATGCGGTCAAACTTGTTCGTCAAGCTGCCCACGCTCCAGAAATTTACGTCGCACCGCCTCGCATTGTGAAATCCGGTGAAGATTGGATTTTGGAGCAGGTGACTAAATGTCACGCCGATGGCTACTTGGTCCGAAATTATGATCACTTGAAGTATTTCGGCGATGCGGAGAGAATGGAAGCATTAGGAAATCCAAAGCTTATCGGCGACTTTTCATTAAATATTGCAAACGCGCTCACAGCGAAATACTTTAAACAAATCTCAAATCTTCAACGATTAACAGCATCCTACGATTTGAATATTCATCAATTGGATGCACTCCTAGCCAGTGCGCCGCCAGAATGGTTTGAAATTACATTGCACCAACATATGCCGATGTTTCATATGGAGCATTGTGTATTCTGCGCGTTTCTATCGGAAGGTACAGACTATACCAATTGTGGACGGCCTTGCGATCGTCATTCCGTGACATTACGCGATCGTACAGGCACAGAACATATTCTGAAAGCCGATGCTGGATGTCGTAATACGGTGTTCAATGGCGTTGTTCAAACAGGCGGGGAACATGCCAAACAGTTAATGAATCGCGGGGTTAAGAACTTCCGAATTGAATTTGTGAATGAAACGCCCCATGAATTGCATCAAGTAGTGCGCTGCTATCAACAATTATTGAATGGCGATATTACGGGTGGAGATTTGTGGCGATCGCTTCAAGCTCAGAACCCAACACAGCGACAACTTGGAGTGACGAGAGGGACCATTTCAAGTTAATTGCATGTGGACGCCATGACCATTGCCGAATAGTTTCCCGATCGCCTTCGCCATTTCTTTTTCAGTATTTTTATGAATCATGCCGTGCTGTTGATGTTCTAGAAATTCGTAATAGTCTGCGATTTTATCTAAACCTGAGCAGTCCAATAAATATTCTGTAGCTAGGAATAATGTTGTACTGAGAATAATGCGGAATGTTGTTTGACTAATGGAGTAAAGAGTGGAGTGAAGAGTAGGAAATATCATGATTGGGCCTCATGGCATTTTTAGGGAACTTACTTTTCTATAGGCCCGATCGTCCACCATTTATGCAAGTTACACTGGAACACTGGGATCTATTTGATCTTATACTTCACCACTTATAGGGAAAATTACCGGATGATCGAACTTCATTGCCACACAACTTTTTCAGATGGGACGCTTTCCCCCAAACGCTTGGTCGAATCTTCATTAATGGCCAATGTTCACGCCTTAGCGATTACGGATCATGACACAATGTCGGGCTGGGATGAAGCAGAACAAGCGGCGATCGAGTTTGTCGAGGTCTACGATCGTCATTTGGAAATTGTTCCCGGACTCGAACTCAGCACCGTACACAATGAAAAATCTCTGCATATTTTGGGCTTCTATCCCGACAAAAATAAACTCGCGGCCCCACTTCAAGATCGTCTAGAAGGTCGAAAACGTCGAGCACAGGCAATGGTCGATAAACTGGACGCACTGGGCTATCCGATCGAAGTCCCAGAAATGGGCGAGGGCATGGCTCCTGGTCGTCCTCACATTGCTCGGGCGCTCATGAATGCGGGCCACGTCAACGATATTCGTGAGGCGTTCGATCGGTTATTGGGCGAAGGTAAACCCGCTTGTGTGGAATACGAGAAATTCTCTAGCGTCGATGGCATTGAATTGTTATTAACTTGCGATGCTATTCCCGTATGGGCACATCCGTTTTTGTTTCGAGGTGGTGAATTAGAAATTGTATTACCCAAACTACTCGCCGCCGGACTCAAAGGCATTGAAGTCTATCATCCAAGTCATACCGACTATCAAATAGAAAAGCTTAAGGGTTTGTGCGATCGACATGGCTTATTGATGACAGGAGGCAGCGACTACCACGGTCCCGGAGCCGGACATCATGCTGGATTGAACAGTCAAAATGTTCCGATGGAGCTTCTGGATTCATTGAAATTAGCTAAAGTTTAAACACGAAGATTAAAATATTGGGATGAGAAAAATGTTCTTGATTTTATATTTTGGGGAAATGTATGTTTAGTTAATCAAGACAAACTTACAACACATCATGATTATTCCCGGTTGGACGATCGCCCGTGCTATTCCCCATGAGACAATTTTAGGCTTAATGATGGGACAATACGCGCTTCATGGCGGAGTGATTCGATGGGCGGCTGGGACGGCTAAAGCGGGCGCGATCGTTCAACACTTAATTCCAGTTACAGATCAGGCTTTGGGTCTTGTGCCAGGAGTTAGTTTGGCTTCTGGGCTAGCAGCAAATTTGCAACTTGTAGGACTATCTTCAAAAGTAAATGACCTGTCAAACCTTACCAAAACGATTTTACAATTTTCAACGGGGACGGCTGCGATCGCTGGATTGAACTTAATTATTACAGGCATTGGCTTTGGGGTCATCGATTATCGCCTTAAATCGATCGATTCCTTATTACAGAATATTTGTAAGGATGTACAAGAAATCAAGTCATTTTTGGAATTATCTGAGCGTTCCAGACTTTTTGCCTCATTAAATGAATTGAGAAAAATTAATCCAAATTTGTCCGAACAAAACCGTCATACGATTTTACACAGTGCGCGATCGACGCTTGGTGAAATCAATATGCGCTATCGAGAACTTCTCCAAAAAGCCGATACGCTGGAGACCGCAATGGCATCTGAAGAATTTTTTACCCTCACAGGTTTAGCTCAAGCACGGTGTTCATCAGAACTGGGGATGTATGCAGTTGCACATCAAGAAATAATAGAACTCCAGGCAGTTTGGCAAGTTGAAGTTCGTCGAATTCTGAGGAAAATTTTACTGGGTCAGGATCCTGAACGATTTCTCGCAACTGATTTTGTCCACGATGTATCGACTGCTGAATTAATCCAATGGCTGGATTTTGCTCATTCATCACAAGATGGATTGAAATGGATCGATACATTACGTCTTGAATTTGATGAATATTGGTACTCCAAAGGCTGGTTTTCAGGTGGGACTGAGGGACTCAATAAAAATAGGGGAATTGGGTTAGAGAAAGAGTTAACTATTCTCATTCCTGGCTTAAAGAAACTTATACATCGCAATGGAGTGATTGAAGGATACGTTGCGCAGTATGCAATGCTCGAAACACAACTCCTATCTATCTCTCTATTTGAAAAGGTTATCGATAGTATTCCTAAGTCTTCATTGACGGAAGGATGGCTGATCTTAGAGGCATCTCCCCCTTCATCAAAGCAATCTGAAAATCTATCTATTAAGAGTGACTTGAAACAATATATGACTAATCAAGTCAACATGAAGAAAAGATAATCCCTTCTAGAATAATCATCGATCGTAACAGGAGCGCGGTGGTCTATCCGATCGCATTCTCCAAAAAAACGATCGCATTATCAATGCAGAAAAAGAATCTAAATTTGCTACAAAAGCTTTTTTCAAAATATTCGTAGTCTCACTAAATGCTTACTAGTTGACAAATGTTCTAGCCATTACAGTGAACAACTCATTTTTTGGAGTAGATCACGATCTAATAATTCAATCTGCGAACCATCGATCGCAATAAGTCCTTCATGGCTAAGTCGGTAAAATGCTCGGGAAAGTGTAGCTGGAATCGTCCCCAAAGCCGCCGCAAGTTGACCTTTACTCAAATCTAAATCGATCGTACAGAGGTTATCTGTGCAATCACTCAAATTTAACAAGTACGTCGCTAGGCGTTGGGGGACTTCCTTAAACGAAAGATCTTCGACCAACTGACTTAAATGGCGGGCATGTTGAGAGAGACTGATAAGCATATTGATCGCGATGTCAGGATATTGATGGAGTAACTCTAGAAAAGCGATACGGGGCAAGAAAATGACCTCCGATAGTTGCAGAGCCTCCGCTGATGCCGGAAAATCTTTGCCATCTAACGCTGGAACTTCTGCAAAATGATCTCCTTCACCCAATAAATGAAGAATTTGCTCCTTACCCTGGGCAGATAGCTTAAACGCCTTGACCCGCCCTGTTTTCACCACAAACAAACCTGTTGCTGCGCTACCCTGCTGAAAAATTAGATCTCCCTTCTGGAAAGTGTGTATTTGAGTAATCTCAGCGATCGTATCTAGATGGGTCGGACTTAATCCACGAAAAATTTTTGTAGCCCTGAGACAGTTTGATAAGTCAGTCGTGGATAGCATTTAGTCTTGGCGCTCAATACAATAGACATACTCAATTGTATCGAAAAATCGAAAGGTATCAAAATGCGTTGATCTCTCGATCGCAATGATAGCTTAGATCAGATTAGTCTTGTCCTAATTATTGTAAGCTTTTCTTAAAGTCTGACTTGACTTAAGTCAAAGCATTTTCCGCCGCATCTATCTAAGCTGAAGTGAATGGATCAAATATTTGAAATCGGTAGCGCAAAGAATAAACGCGATCGATTTTTAGATCTAGATTCCACTATTGATCACTAGTTTTTCGGGTCCGTCATGATGGTTTACGGTGTCGGGCATTAAAACTCTTAAGAAAGAGAATATCTCTATTATTTCCATTGAACCAGCTAATTCATAATTAATGTGAGGAACAAAAATGGCGACTTTATTTGAACAAATCGGTGGAACAGCAGCGGTCGATGTGGCTGTAGATAAGTTTTACGAGCGGGTTTTGAACGACGATCGGATCAAGCATTTCTTTGCTGATATGGATATGGCGAAACAACGGGCACACCAAAAAGCCTTTTTTACCTATGCCTTCGGCGGCACTGATAAATATAGCGGTCAAAATATGCGCGAAGCACACAAAGCCTTAGTGGAACAACAGGGTTTGAACGGTGCCCATTTTGATGCAGTGGCCGAAAATTTAATGCTCACCCTTGATTCCATGGGAGTTTCAAAGGAATTACAGGCACAGGTAGCGGCGATCGCGGCTGCACCTCAGCACAAGGCGGCTGTTTTAAATCAGTAGGTTTAAGCCTTCTCGAAGCGCTGTCTATCCCGCTTCGAGCCATTATTTCTAGTGATAGTCTTAGCGATCGGGTCGGCGGGGCATGTTACGATCGGATGAAAAGAGCATAAAGCTTCCTAATCCGATGGCCATTTATCTAACAGAACCTAGTTTATTTTCAAGTTCTGTTGCCATAATAGAATCACCATTCTAAATTCTAATATCCTCCCAACCGTCCCCGTCGTTTAGTCTCTCGTTCTGCAATATAAAATGCCGTCCAACCGATCGCAAAATAGCCCAATCCATTCAACAATGCAATAGAAAACTGTCCCCCATCCCAGGATAAATTCTTCGCCATCAACGATCGTAACAACCCCGCCCCCGGACTCATAGGCAGTAACCAGCCAATAATTTTCCCCGTGCCCGTCCATTCTTCAGTGGGTGCGGTGAGTAAAAACAAATAGCCAAACTGAAAAATTCCTAAAAACTGTTGAACACGCTTAAATAACAGTGCGATCGAACCCATAAAAAATGCTAATCCGTACGCTGGAAGCAACACAACCGCCAACGCCGGAATCACTGCTGGCGTGAACGTTAAATAGCGCCCCGTCAACACCATAATAATGGTCAAAATGATCGTAATTAGAATCAGTTGAATACACAAACTCGCGATCGCCCGCAATAGAAAAACTCGCCGTGCACCCATCGACGATAAAAATAATTGCTCCAACGTCCCCGTCTGCGCCTCATCCTGCAACGTCCCGACAATACTCGCCCCCACAAACAACACAAGCGACCACAACACATAGCCCACAATCACCGAATCCAACCGATCACCAAACTGAAGCGTTGGACCTGCAATATACTTCGCACTCAAAAACAACCCATAAAAAATGCTCGTCGTAATGAAAATTCCACCAATAGACTCGGCTGGATAGCGTTTGAATTGAATCCAGGCGCGCCCGAGTTCAGCTTGAAATTGTTGCAGAATTGCCATGGGGGATTAAAATTCGATACTCAGGGGATAGGTCCATTGCAGACGCTTAAGGTACCATAAATCTAGTCTTGCGCCATGTCATCTCATGAATACCCTCCCCTCAAAATCCAGCTTCGATAAATCAGCAGACTTAGACTCGACCGAGCCTAGTCTCAAGACTCTGTTGATTGTGTTGTTACTATCGATTGTAATTCTGTTCGTCGGAGTATTGCTGGGAAATCAAATCGTCACTATCGTTGGCTCTCTTATGGCCATCATCATGGCAGGGCGGATCTTCTATCCATCGGTCAAAGCCAGTCTAACCGAACTGATTTCCCCGAAAGATGGCGGAGTATTGTTAGCATCACTCGGGTTAGGATTTGGGCTAGTGGGACTGTTGCAATCCTTTGGGGCAAGTCGATGGATTTCGTTTCAGTTGGCCGATGCAAATTGGGATGCGATCGGTGCATTGGGTGAAGTATTTGGCGCATTAGGACAAATTTTAATTGCAGTATTAGCGGTCTATGTGGCATGGAGACAATATGTTATTTCAAAAGATTTAACCATTCAACAAAATACAATTACTCAACAGCAAACCATTGATACTTATTTCCAAGGTATTTCCGATTTAGTATTAGATGACGAAGGACTACTCGAAGACTGGCCTCAAGAAAGAGCGATCGCAGAAGGCCGTACCGCCGCAATTTTTAGTAGTGTAGATGCGATCGGGAAAGCCAAGATTCTGCGGTTTCTTTCACGGGCAAAACTCTTATCACCCCTCAAACGCGATCAACGATTGGGTCGTCCGATTTTGGATGGAATGGGTGGCTATGCTGAAGATCGAAACAATGGCACTCGGGTCGTTGATTTGGGCGTAATGCTGGCGGGTTCAAGTTTAGAAGATAGTGATTTACGTTGGGTAGACCTAAGTGAGGCTAATTTAATTCGGGTCAATCTAAGCAATTGTGAACTGGTCAAATCCAATCTCTCACGATCGATCTTAGTCGGTGCAAACCTCAGCAACTCCGATCTCAACGGCGCACGTCTCTACTATGGCAGCCCTGCAACGGCATCACCCCGCAGCCGCAGCGAAGCACCCAATTACCGTACCGGAGAGCACACTGGAGCCGTGGTCGAAAATGCCGACTTCACCAATGCCGAAGATATCTCTGAAGAACAACGCTGCTACATTTGTGCATGGGGCGGAGAAAAAACCCGATCGACCGTTCCCGGTGGTTGTGCAGGGATTCCAAATCAGTTAGGACGATAATGGCTTTAAAACTAATAATTTAGAAATATCAAGATATAAAACAATTGATTTATATTTCTCATTGAGAATTGAGATGACGAAAGGTTTAAGTCGATCGAAATCTAAAGATTCTCACCATATCTTGCGAAAGTGCTCCTTGTTTCCCAGACAATGACTAGGCATATCGAGCGCGCCATCGAACTTCCTCCACAGCCGTCCGATCGCGTCCATCAAATCTATCGTTCTTCTTGGAGACTGCGCTTTATGAAACTCGCTTATTGGATGTATGCAGGTCCGGCCCACATTGGCACCCTGCGCGTCGCAAGCTCATTTAAAAATGTTCATGCCATAATGCACGCTCCCATTGGAGATGACTATTTCAATGTGATGCGATCGATGTTAGAACGCGATCGGAACTTCACGCCCGTCACCACCAGCGTTGTCGATCGTAACGTCCTGGCACGGGGATCCCAAGAAAAAGTTGTCGATAACATCACCCGCAAAGACGCTGAAGAACATCCAGATCTAATCGTTCTCACCCCAACTTGCACCTCCAGCATTCTTCAAGAAGATTTGGCAAACTTCGTCGAACGCGCTGAACTTGATGCCAAATGCGACGTATTGCTGGCCGATGTAAATCATTATCGTGTCAACGAACTGCAAGCCGCCGATCGGACCTTACATCAAATTGTTCAGTACTATATTGAAAAAGCACGGCGAAAAGGCGACTTAGTAACAGAACGAAGTGCCAAACCGTCAGTGAATATTATTGGTATTTCGACCCTAGCCTTTCATAACAACCATGATTGCACCGAGCTGAAAAAGCTCATGGGCGAATTGGGCATTGAAGTCAATATGGTTTTCCCAGAAGGCGCATCGGTCCTAGACTTGAAAACCTTGCCTCGCGCCTGGTTCAACATCACACCCTACCGAGAACTCGGGCCACTGACCGCAACCTATCTCAAAACTGAATTCAATCAACCCTGTGTCGATATTACGCCCATGGGCATTGTTGAAACTGCACGATTTATTCGAGCAATTCAGGAAATTTTGAATACGGCCAATCCGGACAATCCAATCGATTTTGAACCCTTCATTGACGAGAAAACTCGATTTGTTTCCCAAGCCGCTTGGTTCTCCCGATCGATCGATTGCCAAAATCTCACGGGTAAACAAGCTGTCGTCTACGGCGATGCCACCCACGCCGCCGCAATCACTAAGATTCTTTCCCGAGAAATGGGAATTCACGTCCTTTGGGCTGGCACCTTTTGTAAATACGAAGAAGAATGGTTCCGCAATGAAGTTGGTCCCTATTGTGATGAAGTATTAATCACTGATGAACATGCGGTAGTGGGGGATGCGATCGCAAAAAGTGAACCTGCTGCAATTTTCGGCACCCAAATGGAACGCCATGTAGGCAAGCGGCTCGACATTCCCTGTGGTGTTATTTCAGCTCCGATTCACGTTCAAAATTTCCCCGTTGGATACAAACCGATGTTGGGCTACGAAGGAACAAATCAATTGGTAGATTTGATTTACAATTCATTCACCTTGGGCATGGAAGATCACCTCTTAGAAATATTCGGAGGACACGATACGAAGGATGCGACAACCAAGGAAATGACTAGTAATTCAGATATGACCTGGACTCGTGATGGTATGGCCGAACTCAACAAGATTCCAGGCTTTGTGCGTGGGAAAGTGAAACGGAATACCGAAAAATTTGCCCGCGATCGGGGCTTTCTAGAAATCACCACCGAAGTTCTCTATGCCGCTAAAGAGTCCGTCGGGGCATAGCTCGAAATAACCTATCAAACTCAAAATCCCCGATCGATTCAATAAACTGGATCGATCGGGGATTTTATTATTTAGTTATCGATTAATAGTCGATCGACATCGTAGCTTCCAGTTGAATCTGGGAAATATCATACTTATTCAAAACCTGATTCAACGCTTTTCCAGCCCGTCCCATTGCTTCTCACCAAAATGTCAAGAAGTGGGAAAATTGAGGCATTCAGACGGACGTCTAAACTGGATCTGAGTCATCCTCACACTCGCTTGATATCGTCCGAAGAAGATTTGCCTCTAACTTTAAGCAATTACTGCCATCGCTCTGCAATTTATATTCCACACGATCCATTAAGCGATTCAGAATCAGCCAGCCATAACCGTGTTCTTGCTTATCTTCAGGAGACGGCATTTGATAATCTGAGGGATTATACCCCTGTCCTTGATCCCAGATTTCTAGCGATAAATCACGATCGCATAGTTCTAACTTAAAAACGATTGGAATATTCGGCTGTTCATAATGGGCATGACGAACAACATTAGAATAGGCTTCGACGAGGGCAAGACGCAATCGTGCTGTTTGACGAGGCCAATCTACATCATCATCGTCATCTAAAGAAAGTTTCAGGGTGCTGAATAACCATTCTTCTGCAACGCCTAGAAAGCGTAAGTCACTGGGCAGATGCAATTCGGTTTTCATCGGCTAGAGCACCTCCAGCGAGAGGATTGTTTGATCATCTTCTTGGGCGATGGTTTTGTTGCGGATTTCCTGGAGAAGATGATTCAGGTCAAGGGTCGTCCCTTCTTTTCTCAGGAGTTTCCAAAGTCCAGATTGCTGCAACATCATCGTCGGAATATTAGTACCAGGAATGGTTTCCAAGTCTTGCCCGTCCCGCATCGTTGCTTCCGTAATGCCATCGCTAGTCAACAAAAACACATCGCCAGAGGCAAGAGTAAGGTCTCCCGTTGGCACGACCCAATTCGATCGGATGCCGAGGGGAATGCTTCGCGTGGTGAGATATTCCGGCTCCAGTAAATCGGAGTAATTTGAGGAATATTTCATAGGGTATAGATGACCTGCATTTGCATACAGAAGCTGTCGGGTTTCAGGACGGTAACGAGCCAGAATCATAGTAATGAAACAGTTGGTGCTGACTAAATCATCAAACAGAATATGGTTGAGATTCCCCATGACCTCTAAGGGATTAGGTGAAATTTCTTGGCCTAGTTCACGGCGCAGGACCGAAATAGTACTGGCCATAAAGAGGGCTGCCGGCACCCCTTTGCCCGACACATCCCCCACTGCCAACCACAGATCGCCCTGAGGATGTTCGTACACCTCAAAAAAGTCGCCGCCCACTTCCCGTGCCGGATGACAGCAAGCTTGGACCCGAAGGGCATCGCTGGTGGGGAAGGTTTGACGAAGGAGGTTGTTTTGGATTTGGCGGGCAACGGAGAGTTCTGCCTGCATTTGTTCAGCTTGCTGCTGAGTTCGCTGATAAAGTTTGGCTTGGGAAATTGCGATCGCGGCATGTTCCACCACCATTTCCAGTAACTTCACATCTTCCCCCGACCACGAGGTTTCAGCGCGGCTCAGAGTTAGAATGCCGAGCAAATTACCTTGATAGGTGCAGGGCAAGACAATACGATCGATCGAGTCAATGGATTTAGTAAGAGGTTGATTGATCGTATCGTCGTTCCAGCTAGACGACTTCAGATAGAAGGACTTGACACCAGTATCCATCCACACAGATTGATGGATAATATTTTCCAGTAAGTCTTGCAGGTATGCATCAATTTTGTAAGCACCTGAACTAGTAGGCACTGGTGTTGCTTGGGCCGAAATAGGCGGAGTAATTTGAGTGCCACCTTCGATCGGATAGATCATACAGGTATCGGAATCAAATGCGTTCTGCACCGCCATCACAAGAGTTTGGAGCATACTGCGGTAGTCCAATGACTCACGAATAGCAGTGGTGACACTATTAAATAACGATTCGCGACGCAACGATCGGCGCAGTTCATCGGTCCGCTGCTTCAGAACTTGATAGGTTTCGGCAGCTTGACTAATCACCAACTTAAGGTTCTGTTGGTTCCAGGGTTTGGTGATGTATTTAAACACTTTGCCAGCATTGATCGCATCGACCAAGTCTTTGACATCCGTGTAGGCCGTTAGCACAATCCGAATCGTGTCGGGAAAGCGCTCGGCGGTGCGGCTCAAAAACTCGGTGCCCAGCATTTCAGGCATCCGCTGGTCAGAAATAATGATTGCGACTTCACCGTATTTCTCTAGCAGTGCTAAGGCTGAGATGGCACTTTCCGATCGTAAGACCTGGAAATCAAGCCGAAAGGTTCGATAGAGCAGATCTAAGTTATCTGGCTCATCATCTACAATCAACATTTTCAGTTTTTCGGGCGGGCGGATATCCATAGGCGACTTCACAAAGCCTTGTAATAGTCAGAGTCTTCAGTAGTCAGAATACCCAGAAATGCTGAGGCTAAAACCAAATCAGTACGGCATTTCGGGGAATAACGGTAAATTGCTGACCCGATCGTTGGCTAAATCAGTACGCTAGATCGTAAATTGCTGACCCGATCGTTGGCTAAATCAGTACGCTAGATCATTACATGTGGAATCCTAATCGCCCCGCCAAACTTGGAGTCAATGGCAGTAAGACGGTGATCATTAGGAACAAGCTCAATAATCCGAGTGCGGCGCGAGTGTCGTCTGGTTCGGTGATTTCATTTAGACTTGGGCGCTCTAGATTCCGTTGGAGGAATAAGATAACAATCGCCCAGTACAGCGCCAATGGATTCACCAACGAGACTAGGGTCAAGACAATTAGGGTCGCGGTTGTAGCTCGATTCGCAATTTTACGTCCGTAGATGGCTTGAACAATTCGGCCTCCATCCAGACGACCCGCAGGCATTAGGTTAATCGCATTAATCACCAAGCCTAACCAACCTAGAATAACCATAGGATTGACGTTGATCGTTTCGTTCTGGACGGCGTTGCCCAAAATGACGCGGGCCATTGTTCCCACCAATACTGAGCCTTCAAAAAACTCGGTAGGCACTTTAAATTGACTGGTTTCGTTAGACAGCACTAGCCCAGTGAACAATAGGCCAAAGGATAATAATCCACCTGCTGCTGGACCTGCGATCGCAATATCAAACAACACATTGCGGGTTTTGAGAATGGATTGAAAATTGGTTAGTGCGCCAAATGCTCCGATTTCCCAGGTGGGCAGAAAAAATGGCAGGCTGAGTTTGACATCATAGCGACGAGCCATCAACCAATGGCCAAGTTCATGGGCGACTAATATAGAAATAATGCCTAACCCAATGGGCAATACTTCCCGGTATCTGTTGAGGGAGACATAAAAATCGAAGCCTTGTAAGATTCCAGAGGTTTCAAGGCAAGTGGCGATCGTAACAAAAAATAAGACGACGGCGAGGATCTGTTGGGGCGGCGTTAACGCTTTTGGATCGTTGCTGCTAGGGAGAACGACGATCGTAGGCCGAAGATCATTATTTTCGATCATAAATAAGCGATAGCGATCGCCTACTTTTTCAGCGAGTTTGACGGTGAGTTTATCAAAGGTCGAATTCAGCTCACCGCGCAGATTGCCATTGAACACCACACCATCTTGGAAGGGTAAGGTTTCAGTGGCAAAAAAAGTATCTAGGCTAAAAATCCCACGAATCAATTGCAAATCTTCATCAGGAATCGGGACAATGGTGTTGCTGTCGATCGTCGGTAACGGAGTCTCTGAACTAATATTAGTTGGATCGGTCGAGTCCTTCGGAGCATCAACTTCGGCGCGGGCTTTGATTAGAGCTTCAGCACGTCTTGCGAGTTCTTCTGGAGCGATCGTCCGAATTTTGTTTCCGAGAACAACATAACCAGCGGTTGAGGCAACAAATAGAACCAGCATTCCGGTTAAATCTAGATACATTCCCGCTGAAAAGAGCCCAAAAAAGATCACCCATGGCAACAAAAGCATGACCGACTGAAGCCAGGTATAAAGTCCTAGCTGTCCATTGGGTCTGGATTTCCAATATCCCCAGCCCACAATTCCAATTCCAAGTAGCACAATCAAAGCAGTAATCATGAAACCTTTCCCAGTCCAATTGGCGCGTACTGCCGCAATGCACGACAGTAGTTTTATTCTAAATCTCTACGCTGAAACATGCCCTAAACGTCACTTAATGAGTTAAGCGATATGAGTTAAGCGATCGCATCAATTGTCAGAACAATCCGGAGCGATCGGGTTTCACCGGGAGCCAAGGACAACAAATGATTACCAGTATTCATGGCATTACGGGGCGCACTCCACGGCTCTAAACAATAGAAGTCCTTGTCTTTGAGAGTCCAGAAGACGAGAGTGGAATATTCTTTGTCATATTGCAATGTGAGTTTTGTCTTAGCCGCTTGGTCGGTGACAATGGCGGTGGTGCCTGTCAGTTCGTCGAAGCACCAATCAATTTCATCGATCGCAAAGTCAAACGTATTATTAAAGGGTTGTTTAGTCTGAGTTTTTTGATCGACGATCGCAGTCTTAGCCGGAATCTCGAATTGTAATTTTGATTTATCAGATGCCGCAAAATAGGGATGAAATCCTGCACTGAAGGGCATGGGCCGATCGCTCAAATTTGTAAATGCAGTGTCGATTACTAAAACATTAGCTTTAAGTTTATAGGTATATCTCAAATCAAATTCAAAGGGATACACCACCAATGTTTCAGGCGTATGACCCAGACTTAAGGTAATACTTGCATCGTCTTCGGTCCCTGTGTCGGCGACAGTCCAGACCATATTGCGCGCAAACCCATGTTGCCCAAGATTATAGGGAATTCCATTTTCAGTATATTGATCGTCGGGAAGATTTCCACAAATCGGAAAGAGAATTGGATTCCCGCCGCGAATCGACATTTTAGGATCTTGGTAACGCTTCCAATCAAGATAAAAAATATTTTTACCCTGATAGACCCATTCAGATAAAATTCCGCCCCGATCGGGCAACACCGCGATCGAACTATCCTGATCACTGTCCTTTAGCCAATAGACAGGCGTTTGGTAGGCAGATTTTTCATCCGGAAGTTTGGAGTTGACCGTGTACATGCAAAGAAACCATTAGCGAGACTTGCTGCATTTTACAGGAGAGGGTTCGGATGTGGTAGCCGACTCATTTTAGTGACATTTATTTTACTGGTGATGTGTTCTTTTCGGGATTGGCCGCGACTTGGATATCGCTCAGTTGGGTACCGTTCAGTTGGGTGCTGGCGGATTGGGTTGCGATCGCATTAGTGGATGAATCAATTGCTGGCCTTGAACTGGCGACAACAGCAGGCGTTTCAATTCCAGCGTCATGCTTTTTCATGGGTTCTAGGCTGGTGCTGGTGACATCAGGAGAAACGACGGCCACAGGTTCAGGAGTGCTTATTAGCGTATCTTTGGCTGCAACAGAATCTGACTCGATGATCTTTGGAGTATCCATAGATTTCCGAGCCGCGATGGATTCAGATTGCACACCATCGATAGTCACTTCCTTCAAAGAAGCAGTCTTAACAATTTGTTTACTATTTGTATTAAGTTCTTGAGGCAGTGCGCCATGAGGCGTTAGCAGTTTCTCACCTTTATTCGGCCCGCTGATGAATGAATCTTGACTCCAAGGATTTTCAGGATCAGGCGTTTTTTCAGCCTCAGGCTTAATATTTGTATTTGTCTCAGGGCTAGTATGTGTCTTTGCCTCAGGCTTTGTCTCAGGCTTTGTCTCAGGCTTTAGCTCAGGACTATCATTTTTTTCTGGGACCATCGGTTCAGCCGGAGCGATCGTCGGGATTGTATCCGCAGCGGTCGGTTTAGCAGCTTCGATCGGAACCACTTGATTAGTAGCAGTATTCAGCGTCATGGTGGATGTCATGGGCTGTTGAAAAATATCTGAAACTGCCGTAATTTGGCCCAAGATTTGCTGTCCAGCTTGACCATTGACGACGCGAGCCTGATAGCCCCGGACTTGAACAGGAAGAAATTCCACACGCATTTGCTCATCTTTGAGCGAAACTTTCAGCGCTGCTGTGTCGTAATCACTGATCGAATTTCCGCCAAAAATAAAGTTGCCCAACGAATAGACAATTGGACGACCTTTATAAATTTCAGCCCCCTGAAGCACATGGGCATGATGACCAACGACTAAATCTGCGCCTTGATCGATCGTAAATCGGGCTAGATCCATTTGCCAATCGCCGGGATATTTCGCGAGTTCTTCACCCCAATGGTAATTAACGACAATCCAGTCCACTTGCTTACGAAGCGCTTTAATGTCTGCCGCAACCCGATCGTTATGGCGAGGATTTGTCCCAGCACTGTCTGCTGTTGCCGCATGAAGATCCGCATCGTAATAGCCCAGATAAGCAACTTTTTTGCCCTTTACATTCATGATCACCGGACGACGAGCAGCTTTGCTGTTTTCTCCAGCTCCGATCGATTGAATGCCAGCTTTTTGTAGGGTTTGAGTGGTTTCAAGTAGGCCCGCTCCTTGGTAGTCCATCGAGTGGTTATTCGCTAAGTTGACAATGTCAATGCCACCATTTTGCAGAACCTGAACATCCTCGATCGGCGATTTGAAATTGAACTTTTTACCGGGAAGCGGCTGGGTTGCGCTGGTGAAGGGAGCCTCCAGATTTACCATACTGACATCGGCTTGACGAAATTCATCAAGTTGAGAAAACGCCCATTGATAATTTTTCCCTACTTTATCGGTATAAGAATTTGTCAAGGTCACGTCACCACCAAACATCAAATTAACGGTTGGATCTGCGCTTTGGGTTTTGTGAGGGATGACGGAGATTGTCTCAAGAGCTGCATTGACGGTTCCATTCCCTTGATTAGAATTAGAAACTTGAACAATACCGTTGGAGGCCGAGGCTGAGGTTTGTTCTGCGGGGGCATCAGCATATCCGAGCCAACAGCCCATCATGAATGCAGCGGCAGACGATCCACTAATCATCATCGATCGTAACAATTGAAATTGCTTGCGTTTTTGAGTGGCGTGACGCAATGCCTTATTAAGATGCTGAGGCGATCGGCTGACGTTCAATTGAGCGCTATTCTGAGCAGCGGCAGCAATTACGGCTTTACGAGCGGGAGAGGTAATGCGAACAGACTGTTTCCAAAGAATACTAGGCTTGCCACTATAGGACGCAACCACATAGGCTCCATCCAGAACATCAGAATTGAGGATCCAAAGTTGATGACAGATAAATCGAGTTAGGCGCTTTTGGAAGGCCGGACTTTTAGCCGTAAGTTTGGGCGAAGGTCGCAAGGCGATCGCAATACGAATGTAACCGGGGCGAACATAGCTGAGTTTGGCGTGCAATCGATGAGTTGCCAAGCGCTGATTAAGCCATGCATTGAGGGATGGCAAATGACCGCCCTGCGCAAGCTCTACCATTGATAGTTCTGACCGATCGTCCGCTTGATAAACCATGACTCACACTTATTTTGAACCGATTTTAAATCGAAAGGCTAGTGACCCAAGTCTCCGTAGACTTGCCGAGGTGAGAGAATAGTACTCCACATATCCGAGTTTGCACGAAAAGATCATAAACCAGTCCACAGAACGGTTTCACTAGGCTTTAGTCCGGTAATTATGGGATCAACTTGGATCAATTATTCAGATTAATTTATGGTCTCAAAATTCCTGCTAAGTTCAGTACAAAACCTGCCATAAGTCGATCGGCGGAGATTTCTTCAGGATTGCTTAATAATTCAACGAGACGATCGGCTTGATAGACCTCAATAATTTGCCGATCGGGATCGATCAACCATCCAAATTTCAGCGTCCCTCCGTGGAGTTTGAACGAAACGAGAAAGCAGGATTTCAGGCTCTGAGATTTCTAAACGTGCTGTTGGTTTGCTGGAGCTAAATCAAATCGATCGGTTCAATAATTTATAATTTAAAGTTCGTCTAACCGTTCCCAATGAGCGGCGGTAGATAAACTTAAACTTGTCACCAATAGTAACTTTCGACCGTCCGCTTGCATTGGGTTTATTGGCATTCTATTCACCAGACATACATGCTCGATTTTTTATTCATGATAGTGAGATTGAAGTGTTCTGAACTGGGTGCTTGAGCCACCCCATAACATACATGAAGGGGCAAAAGATGCTCTTCTCTGGGATGGCAATACCGTGCCCCCTGAGCTTCGGTCCAATCAGCTAGCATCTGGCATCTTTTCTCCTCTGTATATTCGCGGTTTGAACAAACGTCCATCAACCACTTCTCAAAAGAGTGATTGAGTTGACGAGACTCGGCGGTATCGGGTGAAAAAAATGCTTTTAAATTATGAAACGAAAACCCTGAGCCAATTACCAAGACATTTTGGCGGCTCAGCCCCTCAAGTGCACGCCCAATTTTGATGTGATGAGACGAGTTCAGTGTGCTTACGAGAGACATCTGAATGCACGGAATATTTGCCTCTGGATACATAATTTTGAGTGGCACAAAAACACCATGATCAAACCCTCTCGTTTGATCTAGTTTGGCATCAATCCCTGAATTGCCCAGCATCCTATGGATTTCGCCTGCCAAAGACGGCTCACCAACGCAGGGATACTGGATGTTGTAGGATTCTGCGGGAAACCCGTAGTAGTCGTAGATTAAGGAGGGATTCTGTCCACTAGTGATGGTAGTAATTCTTTCTTCCCAATGGGCACTGACTATTAGGAGTGCGTCGGGTTTGGGGATGATGGCAGCGAGGCTTTCTAGGCATGAAACCATTTCCTGATGGTTAGGATCTCCTAGCAATGGTAAAGGTCCACCGCCGTGTGAAATAAATAGAGCTTTAGGTATATATTTCATCAGAAATTCCGTACGAATGCTAACTATGTATTATCCGGCAACTACGGTTCAATTATTGTTTTGACGGAACATTACCGCAGCTTTTATTACAAGGTCAATGCGATTGCCTCAACAATCATATTCTCAAGTTTACGGTTAGGCGATCGCTATTCTGCTCAACAACATACATTCTCAAATGATTTGAGGCGTTTTAAGCGGAGATAGAACTTCCATCAAACTTAATTTCAAATCCATTCTACTCAATTGAACGAAAGCCCAACTCAATTACCAAAGGTCGATCGTAGACCATGGAACATCCACAAAAATTTACTGAGCTTATATTCAGCTCGATCGCCCTCTTCCCAAACCCCACATAATCTCTAGAAGATAAATTAGGACTAATCTGTCCCACCCCAGCGCCAAGATGGATTCCCAGCTTCAATCTTCTGCTGAAGAATCACCATTGTGTATCCATTGATGTCCGATATACCTGTCGTATCGAGAATAAAATAAGCATTCCCATTCATAAATCGCATCCGCAACAGAGAACTCGACATCGGTGCATCCTTATTTTCAACTAGCCCCGCCGTCGCCACACAACTGCGATACTCAGGCTTCAAACGAGCACGCCAAGTCACACTAAAGCGATCGCTCCCCTCAAACTCCACTTTCTCCGCAATCTGTTGGAGTTGAGCCTTTCCAGAGCTATCATAGCTAGCCTCTCGATAAGGACTCGGCTGAATCGTCACCTTGACCTCCTTTGGACATTTCCCCTGCTGAGGTGTTCTCTCTAGCATCGGATAAACGCGCAGGGTTTGCACTTGGGATTTTGGCGTATCGGCTTGAGCAGACGGAGCAAATAGGCAGATAGTCAAGAGTCCTAGATTACAAGCGATCGTTGCCATAGGTCGATGGAGCATAACACAAGCCTTTTTTTACGGGTACGGGTAATGTCGATCTTATTCAAAGCTAGCTGCAAACTCAATGTATTTTCAATACAAAATTTTATAGTTCAAGCCTTACGAGTGAGAGCAAGAAACACGTCCGTTAGGGTTGCTCTATCACGAGTCAGGTTTTCGATCGTTCTTGGATTGAGAATATCTAGAACTCTATAAAGTTGGGTTGGATCTTCAATGGTGATGCGTTGACTATCAGGCTGGGGAACGATCGTAATGCCCAGGTGATTCAGTTTTGTAATGCAATCTAGATCGTCCAAGGGTTCAGTCAACTGAATATGATAGGCGGTGCCCGAGAATTCTTTGATGAGTTCGGCGGTGGCTTTTTCCGCGACAATTTCACCTTGATTAATAATGGCCGTCCGATCGCTTAAATCTTCCGCTACATCGAGTTGATGCGTCGTCAACAAAATCCCCTTCCCTTCCGTCGCCACTTCTCGAATCAGTCGCTTCACCGTTTCAGTCGCCTCTACATCAAGTCCAAGAGTCGGTTCATCCAACAACAGCAACGCAGGATCGTGAACTAAGGCCACCGCGATCGCGACTTTTTGCTGCATTCCTCGCGAGAGTTGTTGAACCACGGATTTTCGCTTATGCCCCAGTTCAAAGCGATCGAGTAGCTCCCGACCTCGTTGCCTTGCAACCTTAGGCGACAACCCACGAAGCACTCCAAAATAGGACAGATTTTCCTCAGGAGTCAGCCGCCAATAGAGATTGCGATTACCCTCAAGCACGGCCCCAATGCTAGCAAATGCGCGAGTGTCGGCCTGAGGATTATAGCCATTGACCATGACAGAGCCTTGATCAGGCCGGATCAATCCCGCAATCATTTTAATGCTGGTGGTTTTTCCCGCACCATTTGGACCGAGAAACGCCAAGACTTCGCCCCGATCGATCGAAAGCGAGACATCTTTGACAGCCGTTAGAACAGTATCGGGAGTACGGTAAGTTTTCTGAAGATTTGTAGCAGTGAGGACAGAGGACATTAGTTTCTGGGGTAGCTGAGGGAAATGAACTGGAAAGAATTGAGATCAGGGGTTTGAGGTTGCACGTTTTTCGATCGCCCCTTATATTAAGAATAGTAACAACTAAAGGGTGCTTTCTTGACACAAGTCTTGCAGCACTAGACACAAACACTGTTGATCTTTATTCATTCAATCTTCTCAACGCAGGTACCCATGTCTCTACAACGTCTGACGGCAGAACCGGGTCTCGATCGGTTGATTTCGGACTTTTTTCAACGATCGGTGGGGGAATGGCAATCGGAGCGTCGGTATTTTACATTGCCAGATGGGAAAGTACAGGAAGTTGAAAGCCTGCTTACCATTCACTATCTAGCTCAGGGCTGCGAGGAGTTGCGATCGTTAGCGGCGTTGCATGGTCATGAGAATGAGATGCTGATGACCTGTGGGGCAGCGGTGGCATGGGATAGCAAAAATTCGATTTTGGGTAAGGAAATGTCCAAGGGTTCGACCATTTTCGGCATTGGTGGCGAGGTGATGTATCGCGATCGCGGATTTGCAACGACCAAACCCATTACCGCCACATTTTCCTTTAGTAATCCAGAAACCTTAGCCCTTCGGACAGAGTATCAAGGCTCAGTATTTGAGGAAGAAGTGAAATTAATCGGCAGCAAATATCGGACGCGGCAAACTATTATTTCTCGGTTTGGTGAGCAGCAAATGATCGGTCAATACATCGAAAAACGGCTCTCCTGAATTTGCCTAACTCCCAACATCTGCGATAAATTCTAAGGCGATAAGTTCTAAGGCGTAACGATTCGCTGAACTCTAATGACGACATCGCCTAACTTCACCTCAAAGCTCCGATCGTCCTACTTTTACCTTTGGATGATCGGAATTTTCGTTTTTTCCTTAGCGATTCGCTTTTGGGGCTTAGAGCGTTTTAATACGTTTGTATTTGATGAGATTTATTACGCTAAATTTGCCAATGATTACCTAACCAAAACGCCGTTTTTCAATGCCCATCCCCCGTTGAGTCAATATTTGATTGCGATCGGAATTACAATAGGTGAAAAGCTTCCCTTTGGCTCCGGCGTAGTCAATGACTTAACAGGTTCAGTGCTAAAAAGCTGGAGTTATCGCTGGTTGAACGCGTTGACGGGTTCCTTTGTGCCTTTGGTGGTGGCGGGATTGGCGTTGCAATTGACGCAGCGATCGCGGTTGGCTATTTTGGCGGGCGTACTGTCGGCCTTAGATGGATTGTTTTTAGTCGAGTCGCGCTATGCCTTGAACAATATCTATTTAGTATTGTTTGGATTGTTGGGACAGGTTTGTTTTTTAATTGCTGCCCGACGCTTGAACAGTGATGAGTCTTGGAAAACGACCTTTACGCGTCCGACCATGGCATGGATTTGGATGATATTATCGGGTTTTTTCTTGGGGTGTTCTGCCTCCATTAAATGGAATGGACTTTGGTTTTTAATTACAACCCTGGGGATTTACGTCTTAGCTTGGACCTTTCGGTGGTTTGATCCAATATGTAAAAATAACGAGCCAAACGACCCGCCGACACTTCCCAGACAAATTACAAATATTCCAGCAATTCCGATCGTACTTGGAATCGCGATCGTCCCTGCTCTCACCTATTACGTCCTGTGGATTCCTCACATTGCCCAAAACCCAGATCTTCAGTTTTGGATACTCCAACAAAAAATCTATCTGTACCATAAAGGCAGTTCAGTTATTGGCAATGTTCATCCCTATTGTTCAACCTGGCAAACCTGGCTCACTATGCTGGTTCCAGTCGCCTATTTTTATAAATTAGGCATTGATCCAAGTGAACCGATCGCATTGAATACTCCGAATACTCCACTGTTACCGGGCGCTTCAATTTATGCCGTTCATGCTATGGGGAATCCATTCATGTGGTGGATGTCAACAGCAGCGATCGTAGCAGTGGGGATTACGTTGTTATTCCGGTTGTGGAATGGATTGTTTGGGCGTGGATTTAGGGATTCATTTGTGTTGGGAGCAATGATAGTCGGTTATGGTGCAAACCTTATTCCTTGGATGGGCATTAGTCGATGTGCATTTATCTATCACTACATGGGTTCATCCGTGTTTGCGACGTTGGCATTAGCCTGGTGGGGCGATCGAGCCTTAAGCCAAGAAAATCCGACCCTGACACGCGTGGCCTGGATTGCGATCGGACTCTGTGTCGTTGGGTTCATTTTCTGGATGCCCGTATTTTTAGGGTTGCCGTTGGATGAAACGGGTTATCGATTACGGATGTGGCTTCCATCTTGGATCGAAGGAGCCAGGGCGCTAAAATAGAAGTGATAGACTGAACTTACTTAACAAATCAAAGTCACCTGACCCATTAAAATTGAGCTTAAGTCATATCCCTTAAATCCGCCTAAATAGCGCCCGATAGACAGGATTTCCCGCTTCCAAAACACCAATTTCCCGCTCGGTTGGAATGGGCATAATGTTTTCTTGAGACCAATCTGGATTTTGCAACTCAAAGTCAGTGCTTTCTTTAAACCGATCGCGCATCTCTTGAGCCACATCTAGAATGTCAGACTGAAGAAATACGAATCCGTCCACTGGCAAAAAATCAGCTAAATCCTTCACCAGTCCGGGTTGCACCACTCGACGTTTTTGATGGCGCTTTTTGAACCACGGATCGGGAAATTGAATGGTCACACGCTGGAGTACGCCAGAGGGCAATGATTCTAAAATGGGTTGTAATGAGTTATTTGCGTTGCAATAGAGATAATGAAGATTCAATACGTTTTCTTCGTCTCTCAATTGATTGGCCTGAGTCACCAGCGGTTCGCGAATTTCTAAGCCTAGAATATTCCAATTAGGTTCAAGCTGGGCCAGCTGAAATGCAAATTTTCCTCGGGCACAGCCAATATCTAAATGCAGCGGTTGATTAGGATTTGTGTAGATCTGTTGCCAATCTGGGGCGATCGCGGGAACTTGATACTTAGCTGAGAGAGGATTGACATGTTCACGGACACGAGCGAGAGGCATAGGAAGATTTTTTAGATTTTATTGAGGGTTTTACAGGGGTTTCGATCATTTAAAACAGGTACAA
>JAYUEU010000109.1:0-5597 GCA_043739065.1 Synechococcales cyanobacterium
TAAGACTGAGGCGGATGTCCGGGGTTACAACGGTCAGAGCATACGCGCTGACATTGTGGCAGTTCTCGAAGGCGAGTACGACCTAGGCTGGTCTCGGAATACAGATGGTTCGTTTGATCTCATCGCTGACCTGTGGGGCGTTGCGAAAAAGCACAATCAAACTGAGCTGATCAACTCCATCAATCAAAAATACGCCGTTAATCGGACTTTGGCTGACGTGAAGCGTCCCGGTTTGAGCAATGCCAATGTTAAGTTGGTTCTGCAATAATCTCATTCTCTGCGCGTTCCCAAACTAAACGGGCGGGTTACTTTCGGGTAGCCTGCCCGTTTTTTGAGTAAGGAGGAGATGATAGGCTGAGAGCGGTATTGAAAGGAGTGCGGGATGGGACGTTGGGAGTTAGAAGTCATACATCAGGTGGCCGAGCGGGTCCGGATCTGTGGTGTTGAGGCGAAACGTCTTGCCCGATTGGGATTTCAGGTCTATGAAAAAGCGGCTGATGATTATGTGACGGATGTCGATCGGGCCTTGGATGTCTATCTCAGCAAAGAATTCACAGTTCTGTTTCCCAATGACGGGTTGGTAACTGAAGAAAACAGCGGATCGCGATCGAACTTTTGGCAACCTTATCCGAGGCTGTGGTGCATTGATCCTCTGGATGGTACTCAAGATTTTATTAATGGGGATCCTGGCTATTCTGTGATGGTAGGGGCTATGGAGCAACACCAACCGATCGCGGGCTGGATCTATGCGCCAGAGCATGAAGCATTATATTACGGGGGGCAAGAGTTCGGCCTGTGGCAATCTCAAGGAGGCGAAGCACCGCGTATTCTACCTGCGAATTATTTGAACTACAATCCAACTTTTATTTTGGGCCATAAAGATTTTAAACGCTTTGGGTCAGCATTTCAAGCCGCAATCCCCACTCTAAAGGTTGAAGAGCGAGCAGGTAGTTTTGGCTTAAAAGTTCTGGAAATCTTAACGGGGAAAGCCGGACTTTATGTCTATCTCAATCAACGGGTCAAAGTCTGGGATACCGCTGCACCGTTGGCAATAGCCCGGACTGCTGGACTGATGTGCTGCGATTTAAATGGTCAAGCTTTGCAGTATACCCGAGACAGTCTTGATGTTGAAAGTCTTGCTCATCGGCAACCGATCGTGATTGGCTGGCAGCCCCTAGTTGAGACTTGGCTACCGACAATTCAGGAAATAGTCAAGAAAATTACGTAAAAGTGAGACTGTTGACTAGCAGACCGGGCACAATGGAAAGGTCATACTCTTTCGCGCATCGCGGCATCCATGCAAACCGAAGTTGTCAGTGAATTGTTTCCGCTACTTGCTGCCGCCAACCCCGAAACCCTGGATTGGTTAATGTCAGTAGCCGTTGAACATGAATACCCCGCCGGACGCGCTGTCCTTATGGAAGATGCTTGGGGGAACGCCGTGTATTTCGTCACCTCGGGTTGGGTCAAGGTCCGTCGTCATTCCGGAAATGCAGAAGATGTCGCAACCTTAGCCATTTTGGGGAAAGGTGATTTCTTTGGTGAAATGGCAGTCCTAGATGAATCGCCCCGATCGACTGATGTGATTGCCTTAACCTCCGTTAAACTTTTGAGCATTGCCGCTGGGCGCTTTGTTCAGACGTTATTTAAAGATCCTCAGCTTCATCATCGGATGCTCCAACTCATGGTGCGACGACTTCGCCAGACTAATTTGCGCTTTCAATTGCGGGATCAAGTTCCAGCGATCAAACTGATTCATACCCTAGTTTCTCTGGCGGACGCCTATGGTGAAACAGTGGCCGCAGGTGTAGAAATTTTTAATCTTTCTCCAAAAGACTTAGCCGACGTTTCTGATATCTCGGCTGATGAGGTTTCTAAGATTTTGTCGAAATTACAGGAAAAAGGCTGGGTGCTGACTAAACCCGATCGTCAGGTGATATTGCTGCCCAATCTGCTTCAAATGAATCGACTGTTGAACCGATCGACTAGCTAACCAAAACGTCCGTTATAGTTCATCACTTACGTATATAGTTCAGCACTTACGGCATGATAGAGGATATTGTTTCTTATGGTTTCCATGGTTTTAGCTGTCGCATCCCCAACAATTCAGTACCGCGTTTCAATGCCCCAACCCACTAACCATCGCTTTGAGATTGAAGCTGAAGTCAAGGGCGAGTTGGGGTATTGTTTTGAGCTGAAGATGGCAGTCTGGACTCCAGGATCGTATTTGGTGCGAGAGTATTCACGGCATATTCAGGATTTTGCGGTGCGAGATGCGAATGGGATGTCTGTGCCTTGGAAAAAAATCGCAAAAAATCACTGGAGACTTGATACTCAAAGCGTTCAGGCTCCGATCGTATTTTCCTATAGTCTCTACGCCAACGAACTCACCGTCCGGACCAATCACCTCGATCGGACCCATGGCTATTTCAACGGAGCCTCGACTTTTCTCTATATTCCTGGACAAGAAAGCGCACCGATCGATGTGACTATTGTGTTGCCGGATAGATTGACTGAAGGCAATGTGTTGTCTGAAGCGCATTGGAGGATCGCCACAACACTTCCGGAGATCAGTCCGAATACCTTTCGGGCCAAAGATTTTGATACTTTAGTGGATAGTCCATTTGAGATTGGATTACACAGTAAATTTGAATTTGAGGTGTTGGGGAAACCCCATGAATGGGTGATTTGGGGAAAGGGAAATGTGGATCCAGCCCAGCTTATTCTGGATACCCAAAAAATTATTGAAGCTGAGGCCAAACTTTTTGGTGGATTGCCCTACGATCGTTACCAATTTTTACTCCATCTAAGCAATGGCTATGGTGGACTAGAGCATCGAGAGTCCTGCTCGTTAATTTTCTCTAGAAATGGATTTAAAAAGCGAGAAAGTTACGAAGATTTTCTGACTCTCGTAGCCCACGAATTTTTCCATCTTTGGAATATCAAACGCATTCGGCCTAAAGCTCTTGAAACCTTCGATTATGATGGCGAAAACTATACTCCTTCTCTTTGGTTTTCTGAAGGAACAACCAGTTTCTATGACAACCTGATTCCACTGCGGGCCGGACTTTATGATGCGAAAACTTATTTGAAAAATATGAGTAAAAGCATCACTCGCTATCTCACAACACCAGGACGATCGGTGCAGTCTTTGAGTGAATCAAGCTTTGATGCGTGGATTAAACTCTATCGTCCGGATAGCAATACACCAAATTCGCAAATGTCTTATTATCTCAAAGGCGAAATGGTGACATTCTTGTTGGATTTAGCCCTGCGACGACGGCATGAAAATACCCGATCGTTTGATGATGTAATGCAAAAACTTTGGACTGAATTTGGTCAGAGTGAAGATGGGGAAATTGGATTTACGCCGGGAGATTTAAAACGGACGATCGAATCTGTTGCTGAATTTGATCTCACCTCATTTTTTAGTAAATATGTCGATGGGCTGATGGATCTTCCGTTTCAAGCGGCCCTAGCTGATTTTGGCCTAACCCTGGACTCGAACCTATCGCAAAAACTTCCGCCCATCCATGGCGCACGCGTTGTCTTAGAAAACGGTAAAACCATGATCAAATATGTGGCCTCAAAGTCTCCCGCAGAACAAGCAGGCTTAGATGCCGGAGACGAACTTGTGGCGATCGATGGGTTGCGCATTAATCCCGATTTACTGAACGATCGACTTCAGGCATCTCAAGCCGGAGATACTTTAGAAATCAGCTTCTTTCACCAAGATGAGCTACTTCAGACTGTACTAACTTTAGGTGAACCTGAAGCGACTCAGTATACGATCGTTCCACTTAAAGATCCGATCGAAGCTCAAAAGAAACGTTTCCATGACTGGCTGGGAGTCCCATTAGACGAATTGAAATAGAGTTAGGCCGATGAACCTAATAACTCGATTCAACGGCAAAAAATAACCTTATTAAAGGGCAAATCATTAAAGTAATCCAAGTTTTTTAATCGGGAGCGAATTCCACCTGGTTTTCTCTGAAACTCATTAACCAAATCATCTATCGTCATGCCTTTCTGATAGCCCTGTTTAAGTCGCTCATCTTCATCCTTACTCCAAGATTGGTAAGCACGTGCATGTGTTTTGCGAATATCTTTAATACTGTACGTTTTTTGAGGTAAATCTTGTGATAGTAAATTGTTCGGGCTTATTAGCGGCTGTTCGTAAGAAGTCTCAGGTCGAATCACTTCAAAACGCACCCGCCCTGCATTGATTGCTCTAGCAATAGCTTGCTGAAATTGAGATAGAGATGCTTGCCCTGTTTTAATGTCTACAATTACAATCTCCAAGTTATTTTCACTAGCACCATTATCTTTGATTTCTGTATAACCATTAAAAATAATGTAGTCAATTGGATTGCCGATGAATCGAGCATCTGACGGTAAGTATTTGAAATTTGGAAGAACTGGAGCCAATTGCTCTGCTATCTGTCCTTTAATAACGGCACGACTTCCATCTAAACTCCTATTCCTTGCCTCTTTAATAGATTGTTGATGCTGCTCCTTCAAAATCTGAATCTGTGACTCATATTCCCTAATAATTCTCTTTTGCTGTGATTGATGCAAAATATAATAAGTAATTGCACTCCCAATAATGATACCAAGGAGCAATGAAACGATAATCTCCATTATTAAAGCCTAATAATTTTCTACAGATCCAATAAACAGTACCTAGCAAATAGTACGAGTAATGCCTTAACTCATATCATTGGCTATCTCGTACTACTAGTAGACAGAAAATTTATCGAAAGTACAATTTATCGAAAGTACCTAGATTCACTAGATTCGTCGTGACATTTTATTTCACAATAAACATCACCTAAAGGCAATAGGGATTTCAGTGTTCAAAGTCTTTCTCACCCATTTTCCTGTCAAAAGTAAAGTTACAGCAATCGCAAATCCAAAAACGCTAAAATCCAAAATGGTATAAGATAATCAAGCTCAATTTTGTGCCTCCGCGCCTCCTGTCCCATGCAAGCCCGACGAATCGCCCGTGAACTTGCGCTCCTTAGCCTGAGTCAACTCCCTTCAAAACCCGAAAAACTCAATGCGCAAGAGCTACAGGATATCGTACTGGCTGCCATTCGGACTCTTGCGTCGGAAGCCCGTGAAACGATCGAAGCGGCATCTTCTGAGCTTCAGCGTAGTAATGCTCAAATTCTCGACAGCGAGACCCGTGCCGAAGACGTTGAGCGGGCAAAAGTCATGCTGAATGAGGCGATCAAACTCACTCAAAAAGCCATCAACCGCTTGGGACATTGTTTCGAGATCCCCGAGATGCTTCAACTGGCCAATCAAAGCGAAGTCCGTAGCTACACGCTGGAAATTGTGGCCCGGTTCGTTAAAGACAACAAGGATATTGACCAAATTATTAGTAATGCCTTAGTAGATTGGCAACTCAATCGACTAGCGGCGATCGATCGTGACATTCTCCGAATCGCTGTGGTTGAGATGGGTCGTCTGGGCACTCCGCCTGAAGTGGCAATTAATGAAGCCGTTGAACTGGCAAAGCGTTACAGTGAAGAAGATGGGCATCGGTTTATCAATGCCGTATTGAAACGGACTTTTGATCAACTGGGCTTAAA
>JAYUEU010000110.1:0-12825 GCA_043739065.1 Synechococcales cyanobacterium
TTGGCTAATCTACGGCAAGGAAACGAGTGGGTTGTCCCCTGAAGTGTGTGACCAATGCTCAAGTTTGGTTAGAATTCCTATGGGAGAAACGGGGGTCCGTAGCCTAAATCTCTCGGTTAGCGTGGCAGTTGGGCTGTTTGAATCACGGCGACAGTTGGGATATTTGAATACACCATAACCCTGAACAAACAGACTTCTTTAGGAGACCCTAAGTTATGGCGATAAAGGGAATCAACGCCCGATCGTATTGCTATTGAGTTTTATAGGATTAATCAAGGAATGCAGTATTTCTTATTTTTCGATCGGAGGTATTTTTAATCGTCCGTTATACCCGCTACAAAAGGGCTTTCGGCAGTGATAACAATTTCCAATCATAAGATCCGCAAAAATACTGACTCCTCAACCGCCATCTCCGGTCAAGATATGTGAGCAAAGTCACGGTTTAATCTTTGATCTTCAACTTGGATTTGAATGGCACTGACAAAGCCTAGATTCCTTATCTAAACTGTATTACACCAGTTTTAAAAGGTGTCTTGAAGGATGGATTTTGCGGACAGATATTAGGCCCGATCGTGACAAAACAGTAGCGTCGGGCACTCCCCACGTTCTGCACAACACTTAGGGCAAACTCATCTACGAGGCATATGCCAAGATTGTTCTTTCCTGTTAAGGTGTTTGAGCAATCAGGTGTTCTTTAACAAATCCAGCGGTTTATATAAAGCTAGCTAATATTTGTTATTTGATTTAGATATAGTTTCGTTGCAGAGCATTAAGAGATATAAGTATCTTGGTTTGACAAAAGCAACATTACGTAACTAAAGTGTGGTCTCAAGACATCCATTCTTCTAGCAGCTCTATTGCTATTAGACTTTTGAATGATGTGGGTGGCTCTAAGAACAGTTGAACGCTGGACATTTAGGAGGTTTTCGTTTGGAAAGCACAATTCCCCAGAAAAGTATCTCTACCGACCCATGTGGTGGCGAAGCGTCTTCTGATGGAGGTCTCGGTAAGAAAATGACTCATGTATCTCATCGATCGTATGGTTCTACAGCAATGCTTGGTGTTGCGATAATTGGAACGTGTGGACTTTTTTCTCCCTGTCCTGGAGATGCTGCGATGGCAGTAGAGATTAATAACACAGAGGCATTGAGTACTGAGGCACCCGGAGTTGCCCAAGAGGTGGTTCCTACTCTTGCATCTTCAAATACGACTGAATTGGTACAGCCAGTAGCACAGCCAGTAGCAGCTTCCCTCTACCATACGGTTCAAGAAGGGGAGAACTTATCCCAAATCGCCAAAATCCACGGCGTGAGTCTTGAAGGGGTCGCTCTACTCAATCAATTGGATGCAAATTCAGTTCTCCGCGTTGGTCAGGTAATTTCTCTAGACCCAGTAAAAACGAAGCTTGTACTAAGTAGACTGGGTGAAATTCCTGAAGATAGCGCGATTTCAAAGGTGAAGAAACAGCCGTTTGCAATTGGCAAACAATCGGCTGAGTTTGGTTCTCAGGTGTTTAAATCAGCATCAGTTCCATCCATTCAGGCTCAGCCATCTGAATTTGTGGCTTATAAGGTTGCGCCCGGTGAAAACCTTTCAACGATCGCCCGAACTCATGGAATGTCTCCATCATCGCTCGCATCGTTGAATCAAATTACAGACCAAAATGTCCTGAAGACCAATCAGGTTCTAAAGGTTGCCCCTGCCAAGATCGCTCCTGTCTCTCCTGAAGTATTCCAGACGATTGCAACAGCAACTCCTTCCTCAAGTGTGGGATTAGAGGCTGAAGCTCCCCCTCCGCCCTTGCCAGGTCAGGCTGTTATGAGCCGTCGCTATGTTGATAGTTTAATGGCAGATGTGACGAAAGCTCGCCAGAAATATCAGCCAACGACAGTTGCATACAGACCTGATGTACGATCGATTCAGACAGTGAGCACGTTACCCACACCATCGCTGCCTAAAGTTCTTCCCTCGGCTGCAATCGTGAATCCAGGTTTGCGCAGTCCATCCACAAGCCGTAGTCTAACGCAAGTTCCGTTGCAGAGCGTTCCAGAAATCAAGTCATCCATTGCTCCTAGGATAGTAGCTCGGGCCTCTGTCGGGGCTGACGCTTATGCACCATTGGTTCAGGCTTCAGCTCGTCAGATGGTATCCCCTGCAATGCCGACGATCGGTGCAGCTGATAGCTATCTACCTGGCGGTAAAGGCGGCGCTATGAATGGATTTATCTGGCCGGCTCGAGGAGTGCTGACCTCTGGATATGGTCAACGTTGGGGCCGTCCTCACCTAGGCATTGACATTGCTGCCCCCGTTGGAACTCCCGTTGTGGCTGCTGCACCTGGTATTATTGGCTACTCTGGATATAATGACGGCGGTTTTGGCTATCTCGTTGAGATTGATCATGCCGATGGCACCATGACCCGTTATGCCCATAACAGTCGTCTCTTGGTCAAAGCAGGCCAACAAGTCAGCCAAGGTGAGCAGATTTCAGAAATGGGGAGTACCGGTTTCAGTACAGGTCCTCACGTACATTTTGAAGTTCATCCGGGTGGTAAGGGTGCTGTGAATCCTATCGCTTATTTGCCGACCAATCGTGGCTAAATCCGGAGACATAGACCGGATCGTGTAGCTCTAATAGATAGATAGTTTTAGACGCGACGTTGTACAAATCACAACGTCGTTTTTAATGTGTATATAGCTTCTCAAGGGACGTGGATTCCTGATGCCCCGTGGCTGTTGAGAGATCCTAACAATGGGTAAAAAATATGGCGGCGATCACTTGACTTACGACGACCAAATTAGTATTATTTTAAAGGTGTTAAGGCTTTGTAGCTCAGTGGTAGAGCAGGGGACTCATAAGCCCAAGGTCGCAAGTTCAAATCTCGCCAGAGCCATCTAATTTCAGTTCATAAGCAAGTCGTCGATAGAGTTCTAGAGCATGGAGCATTTCAATAGCACCTTTACTCTTTTCCTCAGTCTGCTGATCGAAGCGATCCCATTCTTACTGATTGGGGTCTTTTTTTCGGGGATTTTGACTTTTTTTGTCAGTGAACGCCAGCTTCTTCGTTGGATGCCAAAAAATCCACTCCTCGGCTCCTTATTTGGAAGCTGCATTGGATTTTTATTTCCGGTTTGTGAATGCGGAAATATCCCAGTAGCGCGGCGCTTAATGACCCAAGGCGCACCTGCTTCGGTCGCGATCGGATTTTTAATCGCAGCACCTACCATCAATCCCATCGTGTTTTGGGCCACCTGGACCGCATTCCGAGACCAACCAGAGATTGTTTTTTTACGGATTGGACTATCGTTAGCGATCGCAACACTCATGGGATTTTTGTTTAGTTTGCAGTCTGATCTCTCACCATTTTTGCAACCATCATTGGTCACAAGCTTAGAAGCACGACGAAAACGGGAACAAGTGCGATCGGCGGAAAACTCACTTCTATCCTCCGGAACATTCTTTCTAGGGAAATCCAACACCCCCTTACCAACAAACGATGCTCAAGCCATGAGGGCAACCATGATGGAAATGGTCAACCAACCGATCGGATTGCGGATCAAATTACTGGTGGAGGGCATGGCCCAGGAACTGCGAGAACTATCAGCCGTGTTGATTGTAGGAAGTTTAGTGGCGGCGGTAATTCAAGGCTTTGTGCCGCGTGAAGTGGTGCTGGGTTTAGGGCAAGATCCGGTAACCTCTATTGTAGCGATGATGACCTTGGCCGCGCTGGTGTCTATTTGCTCGACGGTGGACTCATTTTTTGCCCTGTCCTTTGCATCAACCTTTACAACGGGTTCGTTGGTTTCCTTTTTAGTCTTTGGCCCCATGATTGACCTGAAGGCGATCGGCCTATTATTGACAATGTTTAAGCCCCGTGCAATTTTTTATCTGTTTGCTGTGGCGGCGCTGCTGACCTTTTTATCTGCATTAGTGCTAAATCTATTCCTGTAAGGCTCTTTAATCTTATGAAACGTAATCCACCTGTGCCACTGCCAGAAGAGCTTTGGGGCGATCGTTGGCAATTTGCCAGTCTGACCGCTGGAGATTTTTGGGACTATTTTTTAGGCCGAATGATTCCGGTACAGTCGTTGCCCAGTGAATGGCAGCCGCTGAATTTAGGCTTAGCATCGGACCAGTTTTTACCTGGAATCGCCATCACCGGAGGCCGCAAATCCATGACGATCGCTCGGTGGATTGAAGCGTCCGTGCCCCGCGAAGTGATTTATAGCCCAGGTGCGCCTGATGGGATCATTTTGTACTCGGGCGAGGTCGATCGGCATATTCTTGCAACCTTTGAGGATCCAGAAACGAGTCAAGCGGGTGAACTCTTTACAACTCGGAAGATTGCAGCTAAAGGATTACATTTTTTGATGATTCAGCCCGATGATTCTGGCATAACGCAGAGTGGGCTGTGGCTGTTGCGGAGTGGTACGCTGCTTTAGGTTCTTTTATCTTTAATGAGTAGTCATGGCGCAGGACATTAAAATTGGGATTATTGGCGGAAGTGGTCTCTATAAAATGGAGGCGCTGAAGGATATTGAAGAAATAACCGTGGACACTCCTTTTGGTGCGCCATCGGATGCAATTATTACAGGCAGTTTGTATGGGACACGGGTAGCTTTTTTGGCTCGACACAACCGTAACCACACCATTTTGCCGACAGAGCTTAACTTTCGGGCTAATATCTACGCCATGAAAAGTTTGGGTGTGGAATACATTATTTCAGCCTCGGCAGTCGGTTCATTAAAAGCCGAAGCTAAGCCTCTGGATATGGTGATTCCAGACCAGTTTATCGATCGGACCCGCGATCGGATTTCGACCTTTTTTGGCAATGGCATCGTTGCCCACATTACCTTCGGCGATCCAGTTTGTCCGAAGCTAGCTGATTTACTACTGGAATCAGCAAAAAGCTGCAATCTGGATGGCATCAATATTCATGGCGGCGGAACCTACGTTTGTATGGAAGGTCCAGCATTTTCGACAAAAGCAGAGTCAAATCTTTATCGCAGTTGGGGTGCAACCATCATCGGAATGACAAATCTGCAAGAGGCAAAGCTAGCTCGTGAAGCCGAAATCGCCTACGCAACCTTGGCGCTGGTGACCGACTACGATTGTTGGCATACTGACCACGAAAGTGTGACTGTGGAAATGGTGATAGCAAATCTGCATAAAAATGCAAAAAATGCCCAAGAAGTCATTAAGGAAGCAGTGCGTCGTCTGAGCGAGAATCCCTTTGAATCAGACGCACATTCAGCCCTGAAATACGCCGTCTTGACCCCAATGGACAAAGTTTCAGAAACCACAAAGAAAAATCTTAATCTGTTGCTGAAGAAGTACTTCTAACGATCGGATGAGATGGAATTAATGGAAATCGATCGGATGTACGATCGATTCCTTTTTTTGTAATAGCCCTTAAATCAAACATACGACTATCCCTGTCATCAGTGCCACTTCGGGAACAGGTCTAGATCACTCAAGCAGAGATGAATATTGCTCCCATACTGAAAGGGTGAAGCCAAGATTTTCCTAAGATTTCCCCAATGGGGTACCCACCATGAAACGCCAATTAGTCTCCGCATTTATAGCTGCTTGTGCCACCGTTCCCTTGGTCTTCTCCAGCGCGCTTGCACAAACACAAACCTCCAATGTGATCTTACTCAATAACGCGAGTCCAACAGCAACCTTACAAGGCATGGCCAGTTCAGCTACCTGTGCGACCGCAGCGATTGAGAGACCACAACATACCTTAGAAATCACAGAGGACAGCGATCGGCGTTTCAAAGTGAAAGGTGACAGCGAAACAACACTCTTACTAATAAACAGCGAAGGCAAACGCTTCTGCATCCAAACCGACAGTTTTTCCAATGGTGAAGCTGAACTAACTGGGCGATGGACACGCGGGACATACAAAGTCTTTGTGGGCAGTGGCAGCGCAGCCAAACCGAGCTACACTCTATCGGTATCACCCTTGAATTAGTAGCCACCGATAAATTGGTAATTACTATTAAGTATTATCATCGAAAATTACGATCGCCATAAAAAGAAAATAGCGCTTCAGTCAAAACTTAACATTAAAGGACTGAAGCGTTTTTTGAGTGGGATTAGATCCGGATTTGAATATTAAAAAACTCACGTCTTAAAACACAGGATATTCGACCAAGAAAGGGTTTCCTAAGATTTTTATATGAGCAATAATTTCAGAAGTAGATGTCTCTTTACGACAAATTCCGTCAATTACAGAATCTCGTAATAACTGCTCAACCTGATTATTTTCTAAAGAAGAATAGGCCAGGATTTGAATTCCAGGACACAGATTTTTGATTTCTTCGGCTGCCGTCAACCCATCAACAACAGGCATTTGGAGATCTAAAATAACCACATCGGGCATACATTCCCGAACACAATTAATAGCTTCTAAGCCGTTGGTCGCAATGCCAACTAGTTCAATACCCGAGTGATTCTTGAGCGCAAGCTTGAGAGAAAATCGGGTCAATTCATGATCATCAGCCACTAAAACACGAAGCACAGGACGCTCACAAGAAATCATTGACACGCTATGTAGACCCAATTGACATTTGTAGAGTCTAATGCAAACATCCGAGTTGGTCTTCTATCTGAAGGACTAGGCAACAAGATAGAGCTTTAAATAGTGCGATTTAAGTAGTGCGATTTAATGTCTTAACTATTAGGCAACGATCATCACTTACTTAAGCAAGCCCGATCAAGATTTACGTCGGATAACAACGCAAATCAACCCTGAAATCAGGCATTATATTGAATTAAGAAGTCCCATTTTTTATAGGTCTACAATTAATTGAGTCATTATGCAAAAAAAATACGAAACTTCATCTAGATAAAATTTCGTACTTATAAATTAACTCTGAAACAATGCTATTTTTTAGGGAAAAGACGTGACGTTATCATGGTCCTTGGGAAAGATTTAAACCCAATCTTTAAGCAAGGCTTGCCGACGGGGATGGCGCAGTTTCCGCATGGCTTTTGCTTGAATTTGACGCACTCGTTCACGAGATAAGTCGTAGATTTTACCAATTTCGGTCAAGGTATAATGCTGACCATCTTCAAGACCATAGCGTAGACGGATTATTTCACGCTCCCGATCGCTCAAGTGGTCTAACACAGAATTTAACCGATCGCTCAACAGTTTACGATCGAGATTCTCGTTCGGGGGAATATTGTCAGAGTCTTCAATAAGCTGCATTAGCTCCGTATCTTCGTCCTTACCCACCCACGCATGGAGAGATAAGGTGCGTTGACTCACATCCAAAACTTGATCTAGTTTATCCTCGTCCATATCAAGAGCCGCTGCCAACTCCTGCTTCGTGGGCCGACGACCAAATTCCTGGGAAAGCGTTTGACGAACCTTACGGACTTGGTTCAATTTTTCGACCATGTGGACCGGAAGACGCACAGTACGACTTTGGGACGCGATCGCTCTCGTAATGCCCTGACGAATCCACCAGTAGGCATAGGTCGAGAATTTATAGCCCCGCTCATAATCAAATTTTTCAGCCGCCCGCATCAATCCCATGGATCCTTCTTGAATTAAATCCAAAAATGGAACACCGCGATTAAGATATTTTTTAGCAATAGAAACCACTAGTCGAAGATTAGCTCGCACCAATTTTCGCTTAGCTCGCTCTCCAAGGGGTCCGCCTTTGGCAATTTCACGGGCTAGTTCAATTTCTTCAGCCTGGTTCAGCAGTGGATACCGAGCCATTTCTCGGAGAAAAATTCCAACTGAATCATCAGACAAGCCCAGATAATCACTATTACTTTTCGGCACCGATCGGGCTAGAGCTTCTGGAGTCAATTCATCATCGCTCAAGACTTCTACATCTGGGCCAAGGGGCAACTCCTCGGTCGGAGCATCGGTGTCGGTCTTCGTTATCGTTTTCTTTTTAGAAGATTTAGTTACCATTAGACATCACACCACATAATTTCAGAGATTTGCCGAAAAAACTAAAATCCAAATCAAAGGCAAAATAGTTAAAATTGAGCTGAACATGAAAATTTTTGATCCTATTACGGTTGTTTTTTAAACAAGTTATTGTTTGCTTTCGACAGAACTGAAACAGCGCACCTCAACTGGCTAGGTCTGAACTGCACGTTGAAATCCGATCGCTAGCACATTCAAAAAGATTTGCAACACAAAACTAGAGAACCCATACACACTAGATATAGCGGTTTTCAGTTTTTGTCAACACCAGATGTGGAATTATTTCCAATTCTCGTAGAATCGCGTAAGAGAACTTTGAGGGAATTTAATTAGGATTTCGCGCTTGTTCCATAAAGTGAACTTGAGACGATTGCTCCACATCCGTTGGAACGCGCTGGACATAGTCGCCAGTGGTCTGAAGATCCCAGGCTTGTCGATTGTCTGCCATCAGAACGCCGAGAATTTCTTGGAGGTCGGCAATCAACTCAGGATCGCGTACAGGCGTAACCGCTTCAACCCGACGATCGAGATTACGGGTCATCCAGTCTGCACTGCCGATAAAAATTTCTTCGTTGCCATTGTTATAAAAATAAAAGACGCGGGAATGTTCCAGGAATCTGCCAACGACGCTGATGACGCGAATCGTATCGCTCACACCGGGAACACCAGGACGCAGACAACAAACCCCACGGATGATCAAGTCAATCTTGACCCCTACCATGGATGCTTCATAAAGCTTGCGGATAATCATGGGGTCAACTAAAGCATTCATCTTGGCGACAATACGACCTTGACCGCCCGATCGTTGATGCTGAGTTTCACGATCGATCAGCGAAGTCATCCGATCGCGCAAGTTCACCGGAGCCACCAAAAGCTGTCTATAGTCTTTCTGACGAGAATATCCGGTGAGATAGTTAAACAGCTCCGTCACATCGGCCCCTAGGTCTTCACGTCCACTGAAAAGACCAAAATCAGTATAGAGTCGGGCAGTTTTGGGATTATAGTTTCCGGTGCCAATATGGACATAGCGTTTTATTGTGTCGCCTTCACGTCGAACGACCAAGACAATTTTAGTGTGAGTTTTGAGTCCGGCGAGACCATAGATCACATGAACCCCTGAGCTTTCGAGTCGCTTAGCCCAGAGAATATTATTTTCTTCATCAAACCGAGCCTTCAGTTCCACCAGAGTTGCAACTTCCTTACCATTTTCGGAAGCATTAATTAACGCTTTGACAATAGGAGAGTCGCCGGAAGTCCGGTACAGAGTCATTTTTATGGTTATTACATCAGGATCGTGAGCCGCTTCTTCTATAAAACGCTGGACGCTGGTGGTGAACGATTGGTATGGATGGTGGACGAGAATATCTTGTTTTCGCAGAACACTGAAAAAATCTTCTTCTTTATCTTCGGGCAGATCTTCCACCTCGTTTTCTAGGACCTTGCGTAGACCAGGATGAGTAGCGCCTTTCCAAAGTGGATTTTTGAGTTCAGGTAAAGGAAGCTCTAAAAAGTACATCAAGTCGCGCAGACACAGTAATCCTTCAACTTCATAAACATCCTCATCACCAATTTCCATTTCCTCCATCAGGAGCGATCGGATCGCTTCCGGTAGGTTGGGATTCGTCTCCATCCGCACAACGGATCCGCCAATTCGTCGCTTCCTTAGTTCTTGCTCGATCGCCTCCATCAAGTCATCGGACTCATCTTCTTCTACATCCAAATCAGAATTACGGGTGACTCGGAAGGGATGATATTCCTGAATTTCCATGCCCGGAAATAGCCCTTCAAGATTGTGGGCAATCACCTGCTCCAAGGGTATTCCAGCCCAAACAGCGGGAACACATCGTTCGTCGGTGGTAGTGACGTGGGTTTCGATCGGCAGGGGAATAAAGCGCGGTAAGACCTTGGGGACTTTGACTCGGGCGAAGTTTTCTTCTTTAGTAATGGGATCTCGGACGACAACCAGTAGACTCACACTGAGATTGGAAATGTAAGGAAACGGATGACTCGGGTCAACGGCCAAGGGCGTGAGAACAGGGAAGACTTGCTCTTGGAAGTAGTTATGAAGGTAATTGCGTTGTTCTTGACTGAGGTCTAAATAATCCAGTAAGTGAATGCCCTTTGCCGCGAGTTGGAGTCTTAAAACTTGCTCAAAGTATTGATGCTGACGGGCCATTAGAGGCCGAACACCCTTTTGAACAATAGCAACCTGTTCTTGAATCGTCTTGCCATCGGGACTAAGTTTTGTGACATCGACTTCCAATTTCTCCTTGAGGATGGCGACGCGCACCATAAAAAATTCATCAAGGTTGGAGCTGAAAATAGCCAAAAATTTCAACCGTTCTAAAAGCGGAGTCCGATCGTCCATGGCTTCCTGGAGGACTCGACTATTAAACTCTAGCCAGCTTGATTCACGGTTGATATAGTACTGGGGATCTAAAAGATTGGGAACGATCGGGACTGTTTTAGAGGTACGTTTCATGGCTTAAAAACCTCTGCTTCTTGGCCTTTCCACATTGTCCAAGGTTCATTAGATCTTGGTGAATGTCAGCAAGAGCATTGGCGTAGTCTATAGAAGTCATGCTGCTTTTTTGTTCGTTTAATTTGGCTAGGCGAAGCTGAACGAGGAGCCAAGGCTTACTGATACTGTCAGTCTCTTCTATATAGCGAGCAAGTTGATGACTATCCATGCAGTGTCGAAAACCAAAAATTTTACGAGATCAAACTGAGCTAAACAGATGAAGATTAAGACTGTGTTAAGAAGGAATACGGCAGCTTTATTTTGAATACCGTGTATATATTAGATCAATTTTTCAGAGGAAAATTAAATAGTTTCAATTGGTTCTTCAAAAACATGATAAGTCGTAGGCTTTGCTCGGAAAAAGGAATTGCCTTACAATATATTTGGACAGAGGTACGACCTTTATTGTTATTATTCATACTGTTTAATGAAGTGCTGACCCATTAATTAATTAATTAATTAATTAATTAATTTTCTCTGATTGCTGTTTGACCTTCTCGATGAATTTTATGCTAGGAGCTTCTGCTGCGTGACTTCAAAACCTTTATTCACTTCTTCTGGAACCAAATTGGTGGCGATCGTCTCTGCATTGGCACTCGTGTTGGCCGGGGGTGGAACCTACATCGCCACAACTATGGGTTCTAATGAGAAGTCAAAAGAAGCCGAAATAGCGGCTCAAGAGTCAAAAAAGGACGATGTAGTCTCGATCGGAGCGTTGGGTCGTCTTGAACCTGCGGGCGAAATTTTCAAAATTGCTCCGCCTGCTGTCGGATTTAGTTCGCGGATTGAAAAGCTTTTGGTCAAAGAAGGTGAGAAGGTAAAACCGGGACAGCCGATCGCGGTGATGGATAGTTATCAATCCCTTTTGGCTTCAGCTAAACAGGCCGAAGCCTCTGTATTTGAGGCACAAAGTAATTTAGAAAATGTTCGGGCTGGGGCGAAGTCGGGTGACATCGGGGCACAGCGGGCAGCGATCGGCACAGAACAAGCCCAAGGAATACAGGCAGAAGCGGAAGTCCGGCGCGCACAGGCAGACTATCAATCGGCAGGGTTAGAGCTGGAAAAGGTGAAATCGGCGGCCATTAAGCTAGAAGCTGAGCTGAAAAATTCGGAATGGGAGTTCACAAAATACAGCGAACTCTATAAAAGTGGTGCGATTTCTGAGTCTGACTGGCGCAAACGCGAACTTACCTTTACTTCAAAAAAGCAAGAGGTCGCCCAAGGTGCAAAGGTAATTGCCCAAGCCGAAAAACTTCAACAACAACGAGCAGACGTAGTGGCCCAAGCTCAAGCCGGAGTCCAGAGGGCGATCGCGCGGGTGGCCGGAGAAAATCAACTCCTCGGCAGCGTGTCTGAAGTGCGACCAGCGGATATTAAACGATCTGAAGCGTCGTTAATGGTGGCCCAAGCGAATTTTGATAAGGCCAAAATCGAGTTGGAAAAGGCGATCGTAAAATCTCCCATTCCAGCGACAGTGTTGAAAATTTATGCAAAAGATAATGAGTCCGTCGGAACATCAGGCATCATGGATTTGGGATCAACCGATCAAATGTATGTCGTAGCTGAAGTGGATGAAAATTCGATTTCTAAAATTAGTGTAGGCAATCGGGCGATCGTAAAAAGTGATGCATTCCAAGGCGAGCTTTCTGGAAAAGTCGAACAGATTGGGGCACAGGTTCGCAAAAACGCCGTCACTAGTTCTGACCCATCGGACAGACAAGATGTGCGCGTTGTGGAAGTGAAAATTCGGTTGGATGATAGTAAACCCGTTCAACAATTAACGAATCTTCAAGTTAAGGTTTCAATTCAGCCATAAAGCACCACATTTATTTGTCCAACAGATATATCGTAAAATCCGTTTAAGCAATCGCGACTCTTGAGAGCAAGATTAATGTTTTTTAGCATCGTCATTCCAACCTACAACCGACTGCCAATTCTTCAGAAAGCACTGCGAGCATTGGAAATTCAAACCTTCGATGCGGAACTCGTTACGAATTACGAAATCATTGTCGTGGATGATGGTTCGACAGATGGCACGATCGAATGGTTGAACAACACCATGCCCGAATTGCCACATTTAAAAATCTATGAACAATCCCACAAAGGTGCATCTGCAGCGCGGAATTTGGGAGTAGAACAGGCGATCGGTGACACGATTATTTTTATCGACAGTGACATTGTTGTCACACCCAGTTTTCTGCAATGTCATGCCACCGCATTGATGCAGGAACAGCAAGTATTGGGGAATGACAAAATTTTCACCTATGGCGCAGTGATTAATACGGCGAACTTTGAGGAGCCAACTAGCGAGCCTTATAAAATTATTGATTTTTCAAATGCTTATTTTGC
>JAYUEU010000111.1:0-11494 GCA_043739065.1 Synechococcales cyanobacterium
TCCGGCCATTCCCGATCGCCATACAAAGGTTTCGCGAGTTAATCCATTTTGAATCAATTGTTCAGCAGGGAATGGACCAAAGTTTTGACCATTGCGAGAAATATGCCATTGAATCGCGGTGGGCGGTGGTGGTGGCGCTTGTGTTGTTGCTTGCATAGGCGCTTGTGTTGTTGACTGTGGCTGTTGCGTTTGATTGCCGAATACATTCATCATTTGTTGGCCCATGGCAATGCCTACGCCGAAGTCGAGACCAGGACTGCCACCACCGTTGGGATTTTTTGCTGAAGCTTCGATCGCATTGGCGGCTTGGAACTGTGCATATTGCTGCATGTTGCCAAGAATTCCCATGGAAGCACGTTTATCGAGGGCGGCTTCAACTTCAGGCGGAAGTGAGATATTTTCAATTAGCAATTGAGTCAGATCAATCCCAAATAGTTGAACATCTGCCACCATTGAACGACGAATGGTTTCACCAAGTTCTCCATAGCGTGCGGCTAGATCTAATAGTGGAATTTGGCTGGCTCCCAGATTATTAGCAAAGGAAGTCATGATCATATTTCGGATTTGATCATTCACTTCATCGACTTGGAATAGTCCATCTGTGCTAACTAATTCTTCTAGCATTCGGTGAGGAGCGATGACGCGAATGTTGTAGGAGCCAAATGCCCGTAGTCGAACCGGACCCATTTCGGCATCGCGCATCATAATTGGGTTGGCTGTACCCCATTTTAGATTAGTAAAAATTCGGGTATTGAAAAAGTAGATTTCGGCTTTAAATGGAGAATTGAATCCATATTTCCAGCCTTGTAATGTACTTAAAACGGGTAAGTTTTGGGTTGAAAGTTGATACATTCCCGCATCGAAAACATCGGCTACTTGTCCTTGATTGACGAAGACTGCTTTTTGTCCGGGCCGGACGGTGAGTTGGGCACCCATTTTAATTTCGTTCTGAAAACGCTCAAAACGGTAGGCGATCGTGTCATTGGAGTTATCCAACCACTCGATGATGTCAATAAATTCGCCCCGAATCTTATCAAAAAGTCCCATCGAATTTCGCCTCATAGAATATGGATGCCTGTATCAACTACAAGGTGCCCATCTATATTCCAGAAACCACCATCAAATTACAACTATACCGATCGGTTTTGCCATGCAATAGCGCTCGCTTTAATAAGTCCAAAGTAGGGTTCTTGAGTGACATCAATTGCGCGTGCTGCTTGAAAGCGTTTGCCTAGAGTTCCGGTGCGAGATCCTTTTTGAATGGATAAAATTTCACCTTTTGAATTACGAATTCGCAATTCATCTATGCCATTGTTTATGATCATTTGACATACATAGTCCCGATCGTTATGCCTAAATTCTGTGCCCAAAAATTCATCCTGGGGATAGCGCACTCCAATCACTTCAAGTTGCATGGATACGTCGCCATTCCATTCATTGGTTTTAATCCGATAGGCGAGATCTAGAACCTTTGGTAATGGATAATAATCTCCCCAACGCCATGCGATCGCTGCAATTTTTTTACTGGGTTCACCCGTAGCTAAGTCATCTTGAGCTAGGGTAAGTTTTAAATGGCCTTTCCCTACAAGTTTTTGCTGCAAAATATGAACATTTCGGGTCCAGAATACGGGTTCGGGATTTTCCATGCCACAGGGATGAAGGGCATCAAGTTCAAGATATAAGTCATAGTCAATGTCATTCAAACAAGCTTCTGCATCAACAGTGACGAGTGGTTTTAAATGCTCTGGTTCGAGGCAAGTGTGGGCGTAGTTTGATAGACGGGATCCGATCGTCTCTAAGTTTTTAGCTAAGAATGAAAATCCGCCCGCTGCCTTGTGTCCACCATGTTTTAAGGTTAGTCCCCGACAGCATTCCAGGGCTTCAAAAACATTGAATTCAGGAATTCCTCTGGCCGATCCTCGAATGTGGCTCTGGTTATCATCTTCGTAGGTTCCAATGAATACTGGAACGCCATATCGTTCAATTAATCGAGAGGCGACGATACCAATTACGCCGTGATGCCAATGGGGTTGGACTAGTAATAAAACCCGATCGTTTTTGGCATCAATTTCACTATTTTCATAGTATTGAACGGCTTCATATTCAATTTGTTCACAAAGCTGTTGACGTTGTTTGTTTACGGCTTCGCATTGCATGGCGCGTTCTAATGCAATACCTTCGTCGTCAGTGGTCAATAATTCAATGACGGTGACGGGATCGCCAATTCGTCCGATCGCATTAATACGAGGTCCAAGGCGAAATCCGATCGCATCAGGTTTAATATTTTTGTCGCCAACTACGCCGGAAATCTGCATGAGGGCTTGGATTCCGACGATTTTGGAATGGGGCAATAAATGTAATCCTCGGCGCACCCAACGGCGATTGACTCCGCGCAATGGGGCGAGATCTGCGATCGTTCCGAGGGTAAACAATTCTAATAATGTATCGCGCAACTCTTGACCGCGTCCTAATGTTTCGGCTAGGCATAATGCCAAAATGTATGCAACGCCTACGCCTGCCATAGTGTAGTAAGGCGAAGATGGATCAATTAATTTGGGATTGAGAATTGCGTTGGCGGGCGGTATTTGTGGGGGAATGTCGTGGTGATCTGTGATGATGACGGTGAGTCCGAGTTCGCGGGCTAGGGCGATTGGTTCGTATGCCGCGATGCCATTATCAACGGTAATTACAACGCGAATGCCTTCAGCGTGAAAGTCTTCGATAATGCGTTCATTGAGACCGTAACCTTCGCTCATACGACTGGGAATGGCGTATTTAACCTTGGCCCCGAGATGGTTTAACGATCGTAATAATAGGGCTGTGCTGGTCATTCCATCTGCGTCGTAGTCACCACAAATAGCGATCGGTTCACTATTTTGAATGGCCTGCACTAGTATTTCTAAACTTAAGGCCAAATCTGGAAAGTCTTGTAGTGGTGAGGGCAGTGCTTGGAGATCTGGATCTAAAAAGTTTTGTGCGTCTTCAATGCTGGTAATGCCACGATTTATTAAAACTTGGGCAATCATGGGAGAAATTCCGATCGTCTTGGCCATGGAGCGGGCCAGTGATTGATTAGCGGGATGGAGTTTCCAGCGTTGATCAGGAATGCTAGGACGATCGGTGAAGGCTGACACAGGTGTTTCGTTTGGAAATGGTGATTGCATCATACCGTACCGGACGTTTTAGAGATTTCTAGGTTGCTAAGGCGATCGTTGTTAGATAATGGAAAACCTGAGGCTGAGATGTAATGTGTTTTGCTAAACCATATTGTATCTGTACCCTTTTCATAACCTTTAGATGTTTTTTATGAGTATTGCTGAACCTGTGTTGCTAAATGATTTGATGGAAGTGGGAAAGATTGTTTCGGCCCATGGGATTCGCGGTGAAATGCGGGTCTATCCGAGTACTGATTTTCCAGAGCGGTTTGAGAAAAAAGGTGTCCGTTGGCTGTTGCGTCCGGGGCAACCTCAGGCGGAAGAAATCAAGCTCTTGAAGGGATATTTTCAAGATGGCAAGGGACTTTATGTTATTCAAGTTCAAGGTGTCACCGATCGCAATGGGGCGGAAGCACTTCGCGGTTGTACTATTTGGGTTCCGAAGAACGATCGGCCTAGTTTAGATAAGGGTGAGTTTCATATTTCGGATTTGATTGGCTTGACGGTTTATATGCAAGATTCACAACTATTACTTGGGATTGTGACGAGCGTATTGTCTGCCGGGAATGATTTATTGGAAGTGAAGGTTGAGGGGCAGAAGTTGCCTGTGTTGATTCCATTTGTAAATGAGATTGTTCCGATCGTTGATTTAAAGAATAAACGAATTGAAATTACACCTCCACCAGGTTTACTTGAGTTATCTACGACGAGTTCAACAAGTTCAACTGAAGAACGTGATGATGCGGATGGATAGAGGGATAAATTGATATTTCAATAGCGAATCGATCACCAGCAACCCGAAGTCTATCAATCACTCAACACCTAAAAACTCACTTATATTCCGAGTCACTTGTCCGAGTTACTTGAGAGAAGGATGTCGGTGGGGAAGTTGACGATCGTGCCGATGACGACGATCGCAGGGGCGGTGAATTTAGTCGCTTCGATTTGGTGAAGGATAGTTTGGAGTGTGCCGATAAGTTGAGATTGGTCGGGGTGCGTGCCCCAGCGGATCAGGGCGATCGGGGTTTCGGGGCTGAGTCCGGCGGTGATGAGTTGGGGAAGAATTTGCGGGAGGTTGTGGATGCCCATGTAAATAACGAGGGTTTCTGCGCTTTGTGCGATCGCGGTCCAGTTGACGGCGGGACGATATTTTTCAGCACTTTCGTGGCCTGTAACAAAAGTGACGCTAGAGCTGTAGTTGCGGTGGGTGAGAGGGATGCCTGCGTAGGCTGGGGCGGCAATGCCGGAGGTGATTCCGGGGACGATTTCGACGGGGATGCCGAGTTTGGCAAGATCTTCAAGTTCTTCGCCGCCGCGTCCAAAGATGAAAGGGTCGCCGCCTTTTAATCGGACGATACGATCGTATTGCTGGGCCTTTTCGATTATGAGTTTGGTGGTGTCTTCTTGTTTGAGTGAGTGTTGGCCTTTGCGCTTGCCTGCGTGGATTTTTTCGGCGGTGGGGTTGATCATCGCGAGGATGGGCGGACTGACGAGAGCATCATAGATTACGCAGTCAGCAGTTTCGAGGAGGGTTTTGCCTTTGAGGGTGAAGAGTCCAGGGTCGCCAGGTCCAGCGCCGACGAGGTAGACGGTTCCGAAGGGGCCAAGTGGGTTAGATTCGGGGTTCTGCATGACTAGTAGTTTCTAGAATCTGAGCGACGAGGGATTGGAACGCTGGAAGGCTGGCGAAGGGGGCTGTGGTGGTGATAGTTTGATTTGGATTTTGCTGGATGTGGGTTTGGATGATGTCGTGGAGCTTGTCGGTGATGGTGCCGGGGAACAGGAAGTTAAAGAGGATGTGGATGTGGTGGTGACCTTGTTGAGTGAGGGTTTGAAGTTGAGTGCTTAGGCTGGGTTCGATCGACCAGTAGGCAGGGGTTGCGTTCAGAGTTTGGGCAAGAGTTTCGATGACTTGGAGGCTTTCTGGACGATTGCTTCCGTGGGTGAGGAGTAGGCGTTGAGCGCTTGAAGTGGGGAATAGATCGGGATGGTTTTGGAGGTGTTGGCCGAGATAGGGGAGGGTAGAGAGTTTGAAGCTTGGGTCGGTGAGGGCGAGGGCTTGTTGGGCGAGGGCGACTTCGTGGGGGAGGTCTTCCATAAAGTGAACGCCGGGGATGAGGAAGAGGGGAAGAATGTAGAGCCGATCGGTGCCTTGGGTTCGACTTTGTTGGCTGAAGTGCAGAATTTGTTGATGAAGGGAATGATCTGCGCCTTCGAGCTGGGCGTGGAAGAGTTGGGCGTTGGGTAAGTGGGATTGAAGGGTTTGCAAGAAGGTCTGGGTGGAAGCCTGGGATTTTGAATTACGGCTTCCGTGGGTGATGATGAGGTAGGCGGGGCTGCTCAAGAGATTCACTGGATGGCACTTTTATGGTTTAACCATGGTTGAGGATAGCGCGTTGTGATAGCTGATACAAGAATCAGAGATTAATACCGATCGTGGTTGATATCGTGGTCAATCTCCAGAGCAAACATTAGCGCGGATCGATTTTGGCTAGTTTGGTATTTTGGAAGAAGTGGAGGGCGATTTGTTGGTAGTTGAGTCCTTGTTCTGCCATGCCTTTCGCCCCGTATTGGCTCATACCTAGTCCATGACCGAAGCCTTTACCTTGGATGACAAATGATGTGGTGGTTTGGTCTTTGGTGCTGCTTTTGGTGGTGATAATTTGGGGAACGATCGTAATTTTGGCGCTGCGGAGATTTAGGCTCTCGCGGAGGTTTTCGGTGCTGACTCGTTTTCTGCTGCCGTTGCTGATGAATTCAAGTTGACGATAGCTGCCTCCGGCTGTTGGTTGACCGACGGGATTAACGGCTGTGATCGGTCCGAGACCTACAATGTTACCGAGTTCGGTGCGGCTGATGATTTTGTTCCAGCTATAGACGGGGGCGTTTTGGTCGTAGTCTTGGACGGCGCGGAGGTAGGGAATTCGGGTGCCCCAAACATCTTCGACGTTTTCGGTGTAGCCGCCGCTGGAGGAGTGAAAGAGGGCTTCGATGATGGTGCCGTTGTAGGTGAGGACTTGTCCGGTGGTGGCGTTGACGGCGGTTTGGGTTCCGGTGGATTCGTCTTGGACTCCGCGATAAACTTGGCAGCGAGCGGTGTCGCAAAGGTCGAAGCTGTTGTTTCCGTCTCGGTTCCGGCGGTAGAGGGCGTAGGACCGGGCAGCGACAGCTTGGGCTTTGAGGGCTTCTTGGGGCCAGTTACCGTTCATTTCACCGCCAAGGACGCTGTAGAGGTAGCTTTCGAGGTCTACGTAGTTGATGGCGCTGAGTCCTCCGCTGGTGGGCGTGATGACGGTGCGGCCTCGGTACCAACGATCGCCAATCCAGACGACTCCGTTAGGGTCTTTGGGGTTGATGGCGATTCGAGGGGCACTGAATTTGTCGAGGGCGATGCCGCGTCCGCCTCTTGTGGCCGTGAAGCCGTTCATGCCTTGGATTTCGCCGAGGGTTTGGTTGGTGGTTGCGTCGGTGATGGTGGCGTTGACGGAACTACCAATGCGGACTTGAGATACGTTTTCTTCGATCGCGACCCGGAGTTCGAGGCTGGCGGCTAGAGCATTTTTGGGAGAGAAGAGGCTGAGGGCGGCTAGGGCGATCGTGAGAAGTGTGGTTTTGGCAGCGGTAGACTTGATGGCGTTGGACATGGGTTAAGGGAGAATTTAAGGGGTTGAGTTCTGTGAATGCTTTTTGCTTTGAGCGAAGGGTAAGCGTGTCAATCCAGATCGTGGCTTAATTGTTGTCGTGGCGTTGACGTTTTCCCGTTGCTAGGATAGACGAGTTTGAGGGGTTTTGTTTCATTTTATTTCGGAAATTTAGGAAATCTACCGACAAGATGGCTTAAGTGTGTGGTTTTGTGTTGGGGACTTATAGTGGTTTTGCTGCTGTGCGATTTTGCTGAGGGGGATTTGGGATGGAGATTACTTTTTTGGGGACGAGTTCTGGAGTGCCGACGCGATCGCGGAATGTGTCAAGTGTGGCGTTGAGGTTGCCGCAGCGATCGGAGGTGTGGCTGTTTGATTGTGGGGAGGGGACGCAGCATCAGTTTTTACGGAGTGAGTTGCGATCGAGTCAGATTCGCCGAATTTTTATTACGCACATGCATGGGGACCATATTTTTGGGTTGATGGGGTTGTTGGCGAGCTGTGGGTTGGCGGGGGCGGTATCGGAGATTGATATTTATGGGCCGCCGGAGTTGGGGGATTATTTGGCGGCGGCGCGACGGTTTTCACAGACGCATTTGTCGTATCCGGTGCGGGTACATGTGGTGAAGCCTGGATTTGTGATGGATGATGGGGAGTTTCGGGTGGATTGTGCGCTGCTGAAGCATCGGGTGACGGCCCATGGGTTTCGGGTGACGGAGCGCGATAAGGTGGGAATTTTTGATGTGGAGAAGGCAAAGGCGTTGGGGATTCCGTTTGGTCCAGTTTATGGCCAACTGAAGCGGGGGGAGAGGGTGACGCTAGAGAATGGTCGGGTGTTTGAGGGAGCGGATTTTGTGGGTCCGACGGAGCGAGGACGAAGTGTTGTTTATTGTACGGATACTGTTTTTTGCGATCGGGCGGTGGAGTTGGCACGGGGAGCGGATGTATTGATTCATGAAGCGACCTATTCCCATGCGGATGCGGAGATGGCGATCGCTCGGCAACATTCAACGTCTACGATGGCGGCTCAGACGGCTCATTTGGCGGGGGTGGATACGTTGTTAATGACGCATTTTAGTCCCAGGTATGCGCCGGGGAATGGGGGATTGGAGTGGAAGGATTTGTTGATGGAGGCGCGATCGATTTTTCCGAATACGTTGATGGCGAAGGATTTTTGGTCGTTTGAGATCCCAAGGCGACGAGAGGGAATCACGGATTCTCAGGTTGAGGCGCAAGTTGAGACTCGGAATGGGTCGCAGAATGAGAGTGTAGGGGTTGAGATTAAGAAGCGTGTGATTGTGAAGAAGAAGTGAGACGCTGGCGGAGGTGTTGGAGGTGTTGGGTTGTATTGATGGGCTTGTGGGGTTCAAGGGTATCGCTGTTGGGCCAGGTGTCCATGTTTTGGCAGATGCAATGGTTGTCGATGATGCCTGCAATTTTTAGGGGGACGGGCATTTCGCATCTTGCGCAGTCAACGATTTCCCAGGTTCCGGTGAGGAGTTGGGCGAGGTCTATTTCGCTGTCTTCGAGGTAGGCGAGGTGGGGATTTGCGAGGATTTCTTGCCAGAGGGTTTCAAATTCCGGGCTGGGGCGATCGGTGTTGAGGGTGGGGGCGATGGTATGTGGGGTGCTGTTGATGATGATGCGTTTGCCGAGTTGGAACCAGTGGGTAAGGTAGTTCCGAATTTCTTGATGGGTAGCCATGATGTTTTGTGGGTGAAGTGGTAGTTCTATGGTATTGGCTGTGGAGGATTGAGGAGGGGAAGAAAGTCTGTAGGTTTTTTGATGTTAGAATATCATCTAAGTCTTGATTTAAGCCTTAAAATGGTAATCATTTGAGACTATAGGATAATTGAGTGTTGGGTGCGGTGACGATCGAATTTTTTGGCGAATTTTTGGCGATCGCTGACCAAGTGTTTATCTATAGTTATGTCCGCAGATCATTTCACAGAGTCCCAATTCGATCGTCCCTGAGTCATATCCATTACAGGACCAATTGAGTATTTATGCCCTTGCTTCAGATCCCAATAGGCTTGGATAGCGGAGATGTTTCCACCGTCATAGGACCAATTAACGAAGTTTCGACCGGGTGAAACAGTTATTAATTGTTTTGGGCTGAATGAACGGATGTTTTCAGGAATCTCACTAGGTCCTCTATAAATCCTGCAATTAGAGCAAGCATCTAGCTTTATGTTTTTATCAATTCCACCCTTTGCAGAAATCCGAAACCTCATAGGGTAGGGAATAGAGTTAGCTACTTCTAGAGATGTTGAACCATCTTCTGTAGGTCCCATATCCTGCACAGGTAATTCCTTTAATGATTCAATTTGGGTTGAGGCACGACCCTGAAATGACATGGGCGATCGACTTCCTAGGACAGCTAAGACTAACAATAGAATGATGGTAATAGGACGGGTATAGTCTTTTCCCTTGCGGTAATTTCTCATGGTAAAGATCTTCAAACGATCGGATTTTGCTAATATTCCCTATCCCGACCAAGACCAACAGTAGAAGGATATTAATAGGACGAGTGTAGGCTTTTCCTAGGAATAATTTGTCATGGTGAAGATTTTCAGACGCTCGAAAATAGCTAGAATGCTTATAGTACATTTCAACTACTTTCCGATCTTTGGACTTCTGTCTAATACGCAGTTAACCCAAAATATTTATAAAGCTCAGAACTCTTCTATATCAACGCTTTTCGATCGCCCTTCTTGGACTACTCAAAGCTCTGGACTAAAATTGGACTAAATTTTCACCCTTATTTCGCTCGATTTCGTGGTGGCGCGACCTGTAGCGATCGGCCTTTCGCATCCCTCGCTTACCTGCTAATTCCCCTCAGTTCGTACCAATATAAGCCATAAAAACCAAATCAAAACATCGCAAAAAACTATCAGCTTTATCCCTAGAAACCGATCAGGCGCTATGAAGATTCAGATAATTTTTTCACTAATGTTTCAATCTATTTAACAATTGTCCACTATAAGTTTAGAACTTCCTTATCCGGCTATTCGCCTCATGAAACCCTTCAAAAAGTTGCCTCATTTTTATTTCATAGCTTCGTTCCTTTCGATCCTAGCGATCAACGTTCCGATCGCCTCCGCCGACACCATAACCGTCATAGAAGGCCCAAATAATTTCCCCGACGGCAGCACCTCAGAAATGGTCAGACCCGGAAACTACACTTATGGCGACGGCGGCTACCAATATGACCCACGCTATACAAACCCAAACATTGTCCCTTATCGCCTTTCACCCACGCCAGAAGGAAGCCCATACTTCACCTACCCACAAACTAATTCTCCATCATCCACAACAGAATATCGCCAACCCCAGAAAACAATGGGCTTAAATTACACTAGTGAAGGAGGAATCGATCACTTCAGCATGTACATGGAATGGGGAAACATCGCCATCCAACAGAAGCAACCACAGGTCGCCATGAATTGGTATCAAAAAGCCTTAGCCATTCGCCCTAGCGATAAAAACGCAATTCGTGCAATTCAATCGCTGCAAACTTCCACTCGGAAATAACGCATAGCTCATCATCAAAATACAAATCATTTCATCCCCTATCAGTTGTAAAAATTTGCTGTTCTTGGAACTGACAGGGCCTTAAAGTCTCAAATAAGATTAATTTTGAGTCTCACCAATAGACTCATTCGTTACTAATTCTACATCCAAATACAACTCCTCGATCGCAAACCTTGCCCCAACACTCACCAACTCCACCACACTACCCGCCCCATATCCTTCCAATTCCCATTTCCCCGCAGCATTCAGCCGAAACACATCGACACTGATGCGATCCTGAGCAATCAACACATACTCCTCAAGCGACTCCGATCGGCGATAATCCTCAAACTTCCGGCCTCGATCGAACGCCTCCGTAGAATCCGACAATACCTCCACAATCAACTTATAGTGGCACTTCACATATTTATCAGCCCGATCGCGCTCATCACAAGTCACCATCAAATCCGGATAATAAAACCGAGATAGCCCCTTAGGCCGAGCCTTCACATCCTGCGGAAACAGACGACAACCGCACTTTCTCGCAAAAGGACTCAACGCCATAAACGCATTACCTACGATCGCAGCATGATCATCACTAGACCCTGCCATTGCAAACGCCTCACCATCAATATATTCATGTCTCACCTCACTCCCCTCCTCCCACTCCAAATATTCTTCCGGAGAAAGCAACAAAGCTCGATTCGCCACCATAACTATCACCTTAAATAAAACTCCCCCTCAGTCTAATCCCTCCGCTCAATCCCAAAAATACCGCCAAAAATACCGATCGCATATCCTCATATAAGATTCACCTCAAGTCTCATATCAAGACATAAAAAAGATTTAAATACGTCGTTTAGCTCCTGCATAAGCCCGCTCGGCAAGCCATATCACATAGCAGACCAATCATCCACCCCCTGGAGAAAACCTGAAAATGTTAAAAACAACCCTTGCCATCACAGCAACCCTTGCAACCCTCGCCCTCGCTAACCCCGCGATCGCTGCCCCTGCCGACTTCATCGGAACCTGGGTCAACACTGATAGCAATACCCGAGGCATCACCAAAGTCATCATCCAATCCGCAGGCAGCAACAAACTCACCATCCAAACCTTCGGCAAATGTCACCCTACCGACTGCGCCTGGGGCAAAGTTACCCTTCCCAGCTACGGCACCAATGTCAG